>DAHWHT010000092.1 GCA_027335515.1 Clostridia bacterium | reverse complement strand
AGTTAGGTATGATGGGCTCGGTTTTCCCGTACTTCTTGAGGATCCACATAAAATCTTGCATCTTGTATGAAGGATCATTGAGATAGGTGGTATAGGCGGATCCGGTCGGGTTTTGCAGGGGCGGCATGCTGGTCAGGGTCTTGTTGTAGCCGAGCAGGTTCGTCGGTTTATCGAAGAACGACAGCACCTGCCAGGCCTCGTCCGGGTACTTGGTTTGGGCGCTGACGCAAAACCAGTTGTAGAACTCGTTGATTACCTGCTTGGTCTGGCGGGGGGGCGGCAGGATGCGCACCGCGGACAGTCTTGGGCGCATACTCCGCAACGGCCGCCACATCGCCGTCTCCGGCATACTCCATGGCCACCTTGCCGGTGGCAAACACGGGCACGGTCGAATTGGACGGCGTCATCTGCGTTCCGGGTGGCGCGATGGCGTTCAGCGTGTCGATCCACCACGTCAGGGCGGCGACCCCGGCGGAAGAGGCGAAGGTCGGCGTGTGCGTCTTGGGGTCGAGCAACTCGCCGCCGTTCTGCCAGAGGGCAGCAATGAAGTTCTGATAGGACCAGCCGATGTTGTATCCGAATTGCTGGATTTGGGATCCCTTGCGCAGGGTGAGTGCGGTGGACAGCGAGCGCAAATCGCTCCAGGTCCAGGAGGTGGGGATGTGCACCGGAACGTGCGCCGCGACGAAGTCATCGGTCCGGATCAGGGTGGCGCGCGCGTCGACACGCGCGGGCACACCGTAGCGCTTGCCCTCCCAGGTCACAGCGTTCCAAGCGGTGTTGCTGTATTGGCCGGCGCCCGACCAGCCCTTCAGGTATTCATCAATCGGACGGGCGATCTTGAGTAGCGCCCAGTCGGCCACGAACTCCGCTCCAGATTGGCAGGGGTCGGGCAAGTTGCCCGCCGCCACCGCCGAAATGATCTTTTCGCTGAAGGTCGGCCCCCAGGGGATGTTCGTCACCGTGAGCTGGATGTGCGGGTATTTCTGCTTCTGGGCGGGACAAAACTGTGCTGCAGCCATTTCGCCGTCAGCCGTTGTAATCGGCCATCCACTACGTGAGCGGGACCGCCTGCTTGCCACTAGCCTTGCCGGATGCGGCCGGGGCCGCGCCGGGCGCCGCGCACCCGGCAAGGCCCAGCGCAGGCAGGGCCGCGGCGGCACTGAGCAGGGTGCCGGCGCGCAGCAGCGATCGTCGCCGCCACTCCCTTCGGGTGGTGGACTCACGGTGCACGCGTCCCCATGGCGCACGTCCCCTTTCATGTCGGAGCGACCCTGGTATGGTGCATTACGTTCCTGGCGGCAGTCGCAACCACACCTGCAGGCCCATCTGCCCGGGTCGGGCCCAATGGGCGCACCGCCGCCGACGCGCGTCTGAGCCTCGCGTCAGGCGGTCCCGCCGGGGGCAAGCCCGCCGGCGCCGATCAGGATGGCAGCAGGGCATCCTGGGCGGCAACCTGGGGATGCAGGGCGGCGTCGACACCGGCCGCGACCACCTTGGCCATGTCTTCGATCAGCAGATCGATCTCTTTGGGGGTGACCATCAGTTCCCCAACCGCCTGGTGGAGGACCTCGGCGATCATTTGGCGCCGGTCGCTCCCACCCATGGCTTGCAGGGCGCGGGCCGCGTCGGGGTCCTCGACCTTGCGCGCCAGGAGGTCGATGGTATCCGCGGCGATGGTCGCGGCGTGGACGACGGTCGGCACGCCGATCGCGAGCACGGGTATGCCGAGCGCTTCCTGGTCAATGCCCGCCCGGTGGTTTCCCACCCCCGATCCGGGTTGAATCCCGGTGTCCGACAGCTGGATGGTGCGCAGGATGCGCTCAATGCTCCGCGACGCGAGGGCGTCGACGACCACGACGGCGTCGGGGCGGATGCGGTCGACGATGCCGCGGATGATCTCGCCGGTCTCGATGCCCGTGATGCCCAGGACCCCCGGGGCGAGGGCGGCGACCGAACGAAGCTGGCCGCGCAGGTCTTCCGGCACCTGATCCGCCAGGTGGCGCGTCACCAAGAGCGCGGCCACCACCTTGGGGCCGAGGGCGTCCGGCGTGGCATGCCAGTTGCCCAGGCCGACGACGAACACCTTGGCATCCGGCTTGAGGGGCAGCAGCCGGGCGATCTCACCGGCGAGACGGCGCGCCACCTGTTCCTGGACTTCGGAGTTGCGCTGACGCAGGTCGGGTGCGTCGATGGTAACGTACCACCCGCGGGGTTTGCCGATCAGGCGCTCGCCCTCCACGCTGGTGATGTGCACGCGGCTGATCGCGATCCGGCCGTCGCGCTCCTCTTGAACGTCCACGCCGCGGGGCCGATGGCGGGGCTTGGCGTCGAGGGTCTCGATGGCGAGGTCGGTGCGCGCCTGCCGCGCCGGTGGTGGTGGAACCTGAAGCCGGCGGATGCTGGAGCGGGGGTCGGAAGCTGACAAGCCGCGCCCTCCCCGGGGTGTTGCCGTTTGCTCGATCGGGTTAGGCTGCGCCTGGGGCGGTCCGGGGTATGCAGGGTGGGCGGTGCGGGTGGCTGGGCCATCCTGTGCTGTGGAGGCGTCACGGCGTGCGGGTGATCGCGGGGGCGTTGGGCGGACGGTTGCTGCGCGTGCCCGCCGGCGGTACGCGCCCGACTTCGGGGTTGGTCCGCGGCGCGCTCTTTGCGGCGCTGCAGACCATACCGGCCGGCGGGGCGAATCGGGCCCCGCTTGAGGGTTGGCGGGTGCTGGACCTGTATGCGGGCAGCGGTGCCCTCGGAATCGAAGCCCTCTCACGCGGCTGCGCCGAGGCGTGGTTTGTGGAGCAGGCGCCGCAGGCGATGGCCGTGCTGCGTCAGAACCTGGCGGCCCTGGCGCTGACGGACCGGGCACACACCTGTGCCTGCGGGGTGGACCAGGCGCTGCGTTCGCGGCTGTCCGGGCCCTTTGAGTTGGTCCTGGCCGACCCCCCGTACGCCAGCGGCGCGGCCGGTGTGTTCCAGCGGCTCGCGGGCGCCGGGCTGGTGGCCCCCGGCGGCCTGGTCGCCCTGGAGCATGCGACGCGGGAGGAGTTGCCCGAGCGGGGCGGAACACTCCAGCGTGTGTGGCACCGGGCGTACGGGGGAACGGCCCTCACGGTGTATGCGGCAGCACACACGCGCGTGGGCTAGGAGGGCTACGGTGGGCGCGGCCCTTTGTCCCGGCAGCTTTGACCCGGTGACGAACGGCCACATGGATGTGATCGAGCGCGCCTGCGAACTTTTTGAGCGGGTGCACGTCACGGTATTCGTCCATGCGGACAAGTCTCCCCTGTTCAGCGTCGAGGACCGCTTGGCGATGTTGCAGGAGGCGACGGCGCACCTGCGGGGGGTGGTGGTGGCGCAGGCATCCGGCCTGCTGGTCGACTACGCCCGCCGCCACGGGATCCGCGTCTGCGTGCGCGGTTTGCGTGCCGTGTCGGATTTCGAATACGAACTGGCGATGGCGGAGATGAACAAACGCCTCTACGGCGATCTGGAGACGATGTTCATGATGACGCGCCCCGCCTACTCCTATCTGAGTTCGACCCTGGTGCGCGAGGTGGCGCGCTGGGGTGGCGATGTCGCCGGCCTGGTGCCGGCCGGGGTTGCGGCGCGGTTGGCGCAGAAGTATGGAGGCCAGCCACGATGAGCGGTCAGGACGGCGATGCACGGGGCCGCGGACATGCAGGGCGGCAGGGCCGGGACGTGCGGGAAGGGCGGGACCTGCGGGAAGGAAGGGAAACCGAGGTGGGGGAACAGGACCTGCTCGCACTGTTGGACGAGCTGGAGGGGTTCCTCGCGGAGTCCGGGCGCATTCCCCTGACCGGCAGGCTGCTCGTCAACGAACAGGAAGCGTTCGAATTGATCGATCGGCTGCGGCAATGCATTCCCGAGGCGTTGCACCAGGCGCAAAAGCTTACCCGCGAGCGGGAACGCCTGATGAGTCAGGCGCGCGAAGAGGGCGAGCACCTGATCAACGAATCCCGGGCGTACGCGGAGAAGCTGACGCGCGAGTCCGTGATCGTGCAGCGCGCGCAGGAGCTCGCCGACCACATGCTCGACGACGCTCGCCGTATGGGGCGTGAGATGCGTCTGGCGGCCCGGGACTACGTGGACGACACCATGGAGCACTTGGAGAGCACGGTGCAGAGCCTGCTGAGCGAGGTTCGCCACGGCCGCGAGCAGCTTGGTACGCTGCAGGCGGCCGCGGCGGCGGATGACGGGGAGGCGCGGCACGGGTCGGATCCGGGAGAGCCTCCGGTCCGCGAGTCCGCGCCGCGCGAGCGTGGTCGGGACGGGGGCGGTCGGACCGGGCGTTAGCGGTTAGCGGGGCGGTCGGCGAGGGGACGGGCGGCGGACGCCGTGCCCGCGGTTGGTGAACGCCGGGGCGACCCGCAGCCACGCGATGCGGCATCCCTGGCGCCGGGCCGTCAGCAACACGCCGATGGCCGCCACGGCCAGGAGGGCGGACAGGATCAGGGACGCGTCCCCGATGGTGGTGGAAAACGGCAGGCGTTCCGCCCACCGGCCGACGCCGCCGCCCGCGATGGCACTGGTCGCCACCGCGACCGTGCGTCCGCGGTGCGCCCACGTTGGATTCCACAGCCAGAAGGTCAGGGCCGCCGCCAGCACCGCCTGCAGCACGCGTGCCCGGACGTATGGCCCCATGCGCATGCCGGTGCCCTGTGTCACGGCGGCCACCTGGGCCATGACCGAGAGCCCACTCCAGGCGATGATGATGCTGCACAGCACGACCCGCTGCAGCAGGGGCGCCGGTGCCACGCTGGCGGCCTTGGTACCGATGGTGATTTCAAAGAGGCCGCCCACGAGCGAACGCGCCGCCGCCGGGCCGATGCCCAGCGGGTGCAGCAGCGTTCCGAGCGCCAGCCCCGCCCACGCCACGACGCCCGCCCGGGCCAGGATGTCCAGGAGGACGGCAAAGAGGATGATGAACCCGCCCACCAGCAGCAGGGTCTGAACTGAGTCGCGCACGGCCTCGCCCAGCAGCTGACCCAACGGTCGGCCGTCGCGTTGGTGCGCGGCGATCAGGGCATCGGTGGCCCGCACGAGAAGCGGCCGGCGGTCCACCGCGGGGTCCGGGCTGCGTTCCCCGGCCCGGTGCCAGCGAAGCACCAATCCGGTACCTAAAGCCGCGAGGTAGTGGCTGGCCATGATGACTCCGGCCAGGGCCGGATTGCCGAACATCCCGACCGCGACCGCGCCGGCCATAAACAGCGGGTCCGCCGTGTTCACTTTGCAAAGTTCCGGTGATCGGGGCGCTCAGACGCGCAGCGTGATGCGCAGCCTCCGCTCGCGCCGGCTGTAGGTCATCCCCGCCACGGCCTCCCGCACCCCCGCCCGCTGCGCCCCCGCGTCCGCAGCGGGCCCATCCAGGATGCGAAGGGCCTGCGCGACCCGTTGCCGGATTGCGGGGTCGGGCAGTTGGGTGCACGGGGTCTTCGCCCGCTCGGCGGTGACGCGCCGCTCGATGGCAGCGCGCTCGGCGGCCAGCCGCTCCTTCGCGGCCCGCAGTTCGACCAGGTCAAGGACCCCCGCCTCGTACGCGGCCACCTGGCGTTTGAAGCGGGCCGCACACTGCTCGAGCGCCCGCTGTGCCGCCACGAGCGCTTCTTGGTCCGGTGGGGCGAAGGAGAAGGAGTACGCCTCAAGTTTGGCGCCGTCGGCGATGCGGTGCAGGTGGTCGGCGAGGGCCGCCAGGGCGTCGGCCTCCGGCAGCCAGTTGAAGTAGCATGCGTCGTCCCCTCGGTAGTAGCGACCGCACGACAGGATCATTTCTCCCCCAGACGATCCGCCGCCGCGTTTGGTCATCCGCCGGCGGTACATGACCGCCCCGCACTCCGCACACCGCACCAGGCCGCGCAGCAGGTAGTCTCCGAGGGAACCCTTGGGCCCCAGGCGGGTCGCCATCCTGGACTGGACTTGCGCAAAGAGTTCTTCAGGGACGAGGGGCGAATGCGCCTGGTCCGCGATGATCCAGTCCTCGTGCGGCCGAAGACGGCCGTGCGCCGCGCCGTTGCGCTTGTTCCAGATGCGCCGCCCGACATACACCTCGTTGCGCAGGACCTGGCGGACCGCCTGTGCCGACCACTTGAACGCGGGCAGGCCGGGAAAGCGGGCCTGCCCGTCGCTGCGGAGCGCCCGGGCAATGCTTTGGTACCCCATGGCACCTTTGGCATACGTCTCGAAGACCCAGCGGACCGCCTCTGCGGCACCGGGGGCCGGTTGCAGGTGGCCGTCCGACCCGATGCGGTATCCCACCGGGGCCATGCCGAGGGCCGCGCCGCGCCGCGCCTTCTCTGTCATGCCCTTGCGGACTTCCTGGCCCAGGTTGGAGCTGTAGAACTCGGCCATCACCTCCAGGATCCCTTCCATTAGGCGTCCCTGCGGACTATCGCCGAACGCCTCGGTGATCGAGACGACGTCGACGCCGCACTCGCGGCGCAGCAGGTTCTTGTAGACGATGGCGTGCTCTCGGTTCCGGGCGAAGCGGTCCGTTTTGTGCACCAGGATGACGTCGAAGGGTCTCGGAGATGCCTTGGCCCGGGCGATCATGCGCTGAAAGGCCGGCCGCTTGTCCGTCGTTGCGGAGAAGCCCTCATCCACGAAGCGTTCCGCGAGATCCAAATGGTTGCGCGTACAGTGCTCTTCGAGGAGCCGCAACTGGGCAGCGATGGACTGCCCCTCTTCGGCCTGTTCCTCGGTGCTGACGCGGCAGTAGAGGGCGGCTCGCACGGCGGCGAGGGTGGGGCCGGGTTGCCTTACCGAATCCCCCTGGCGCGAAGTCATCCCATCTTTGCGCGGCCGCCCCATACCTCCGGCCTCAGCTGCAGGCAGGGCCGCGCGCTCCCTCCCTTGCGCGAACAAACCATTGGTGCTGCGGCACGGGTATGGACGCGGCGCTTGGGCTTGGTGCCACGCTGGACGCGGATACGGCGGCCCTGCGGCGCGCGACGGTGGCGCGTTGCGCCGCGTCGTTGCGCCGCGTCCGCGTGGTGGGACGGAACATGCCGCGCCTCAACGACGTGGAACTTCACCACGAAACCTATGCCGGTGGGCGTGCCGCAACCAATCTCCCCGCGCGACGGGCCGGCTGCGCGGAGCGTTGGAGGCTGCGGAGGCCATCCGACCGTGCCGGCCAGGCTCCCGCACGGAAGGTTTCGTGTCCACGCCTGCCCACGTCGTCCATCCGCCTGGTCTCGCGTGCGCGCCAGGGG
>DAHWHT010000085.1 GCA_027335515.1 Clostridia bacterium | reverse complement strand
GGGACAGCAGGGTCGCCGCTCGGGCGGCAGCGGTTCGGCATGGCCCTGGAGCCGCCAGGACCCCTCGACGAAGGCCGCGCCGACGGGCTGCACGGCGCGCTGGGCCGCCATGGAGACGGCCCGCCCGTCCCCGTGGCGCGCGGCCTCGGCTTGTGCGGCCACACCGGCGACCACACCCCGCACCATGCCGGGGACCACCTCTCCCAAGGTCGCGCGCAGTACGTCATTGGGCCGCGCCCGCCAGTCCGCGCAGACCCCCTCCACCACCGCGCTCAACTCTGCGATCGCCTCAGCCACTTCCACCTCGCCCGCCCCTGCGCCAACTGACTCGCCATTCCGTATCCCATCTGCTACGCTCACCGCACGCCTCTCCCCGGCTTGGTGGTGTATTGCCTGCCCGGCGTTGGTCAAGTCCGGGAGAGGTCTTTATCCCCACGCCTGGAGGTTCCTGGTTCTTAACATTATCTTAACATTTGCCCGCCACATTTGTGGGATGCACCCGTTGATGGATGGCGACGTCGATCGGCCCCCGGTCGTTGCCGCGCTCGGCGCGATCGGCTACAACGCCTACCTGACTTCCGAGGTGAGCGGGGCTGACCTTGCGGAAACCGGCGAGCGCATCGATCGGATCCTGGCTCTGGCGGTTCCCCCCGCCTGAGCGCCTGGCCGGATTGGTGGGTATGGGAGCAACGCCGCGAGCCCCGTAGGGGAAGAACCGCAGGGCTCCGCGCCGTTGGCCCCGCGCGCGCATCCCGTCGGTCGCTTGGCCCTTCTCCCGCCTACCCGCCAACGGCGCCCGCCCCGCTTCCTGTACCACTCCGCTGGGAAACGGGTCGCGAGCAACCGCAGCTCCTTGACCAACTCGACCGGTGCGTCTTGCGACTCCTGGCCTGCGGCGACCGCGACGCGGACGCCCAACACGTCAAAACCGCGCCTCCAGCCCGTGCGGCCTCCGCCGGGCGGAGAACCTCCCACCGCCCATCACGCCTGCTCATCCCTACTTTCTCGGCGCGATGCGCGGGTCTGGGGTAGCTGCTTCACCCCCCCGCCGTCACCCGGCCGGCCTTTGAAGCGAGCACATCGTGGATGACGGGTGCCGCCCGATTCGGATCCGCCCAACGCAGGTGGCAGGCAACCCAACGAGCTTGGCGCTCGAACCGCACCCCGGTCGCGTCCAACCGCACGAGACCACCGGAAGCCGGCCACCGCACTGCCACCGACACCCCCGAAGGGGGCGGCGACGCCCCCCGCAGGGCCCTTCGGGGCACACGCACCAGGAGCCCCCCCCAACTCACGTCCAGACATTCGCCGTGAATCCAGGGCTCCGCGACATCGGCGCCGTCGCGGCCCACGCCCGCGGAGGCCCCCGCCGAACCGGATGTGGACGCATCGCGCGAGAAGCGCATGGTCACCGGGATCCGACTGCGAACGCGTGCCTCCCGCCGGCGGCGGGGGTGAGGGGTGATCGCCGCCCACGTCCGGAACACGGCCCGCAGCCATCCGGGGGCGGACGCAATGGGGGAAGGCTCGATCGCCTCCGGCCGGTCGAAAAGCAACTGCAGGATGCGGGCCTCCTGAGCCAGGGCCAGGTGGACGAAACGCAGGCCCACCGCCACCCCGTTCCGCTCCGACTCCTGATAGACCACCTCCGCCGCCACCGCCAGCGCGATCCCCGCGGCGCCGGGCGCACCCGGGGAACCGCCACCGGCGGCGTCCCGCCAACGCTGCCCCAACAGCACCCGCACCGAGCCTGTAATGTGCGGTGGGACCTCGGGAAGCACCACGAGCGCGCCGCCTTCACCCACGTCCCGCGTCTCCCCGGCGATCCTCCACGAACCCCCGTCGATCAGCGCGGGCAGGCGTAGCGGGAAGCGCTCTCCCGTACGGCGGCGGGGCCGATCCACGCTCGCCAGGACGGCGAGGGCGATTCCCCCAAGGTTGGACACGGCCCAAAACACGTTGATGGCCACGGCGGCCGGTCCCACATGCGCCACCGGGTATCCGCGGTATGGCGGGCCGGCCAGCAAGTCCGGGAGGGCGCGCCCCAGCCCGATCAGGGTGCACGCGCCGAGCGCGGCGAGCGGCCAAAAGACCGCACCCACCACGTGAAAGCCGTCGCGGCGCAGACCCTTGCGGGTCACGTGAAAGTGCGGGGCACGCCCGCCGAAGGCCTCGGCGAGCACGGCCCGACTCAGCACCGGCATGAAGGCGATATCGTAGAGGTGGCTCCAAAAGAAGGTCCGGCGCCCGCCGGCCACCGCGCCAAAGGCCAGCATGCCGCTGACGAAGGAGGGCAGCCAGAACGTCAGGATGCCGCTCAACGTGGCGTGCAGGGCGGCGATACCGAAATCGAGATACAGCACCGGCATCAGCAGATAGACCAGCTTCTGCAGGCTGCCGAACCAGTAGAGGAGTCCGCTCAGATATTGCACCCGTTGGGCGGGCGTGAGGCCGGGCAGGGTCAGGGGATTGGCCAACCGCGCCGTCTGCAGGGAACCCCGGCACCAGCGCACGCGCTGCGGCACCATCTCGGCGAACGACTCGGCCGCCAAACCAACCGCCAACACCTCGTCGACGAAGGTACCCCGAAAGCCGCGCGCCTCCAGCAGCATGCCGGTAAGCACATCCTCGGTAACGCTGCCCGTCGAAAAACCGCCCAGTTCCCGCAGCGCCGCACGGGAGAAGAGAGCGTTGGACCCCACGTACATCACCGCACCGACGCGGTCACGGGCGCGGAGTTGGTAGCGCATGAAAAAGTCCTGCTCACCCGGAAGGTGGCGATGCACGCCGAGATTGAACTGAAAGGGATCCGCGTTGAAGAACGCCTGTGGGGCCTGCGCAAAACCGGTTCCCGGCGTCGCAAAGTCTCCGATCATCCGGCGCAAGATATTGGATTTGGGAACCATGTCCGCATCCAGAGTCAGAACGAGCTCGCCATCGCTGACCTCCAGGCCATGGTTGAGGTTTCCCGCCTTCGCGTGTTCGTGCGTCGAACGCGCGACGTACCGCAATCCCAAGCCCTCGGCGAACGCCTTCACCTCTGGCCGCGCCCCGTCGTCCAGGACATACACCGCGACGCGGTCCGCCGGATAGTCAATTTGGCGACAGGCGATCAGCGTCCGCCGCAAGACCGTCAACGGCTCGTTGGCAGTGGTCACAAACACGTCGACCGTGGGCAACGGCCGATCCGTCGGCCAGTCGGGCACCGTGCGGCGATACGCAGGGGCCATGGTCAGGAGGAAAACCACCTGCTGAAAGAAGCCGAAGCATTCGGCGCCAAGCAGAATCCCCCACGCCACCGCGTCCGGCCAGGGCTGGAATACCCCGGTGAACTCCGCCCGCCAGAGCAGGTATGCGGCGGTGATCAGGATCTCCGCAACGGCCAGCGCCACCCGCGCCCACCCGCGACGGCGGGCGAGGACGGCCAAAACCAGCAGGCCCACCAACTCGAGCCCAACCAGCACGACCCGCGTCCGCGCGTCCAGGTGCCCCCAGGTCATCCACACCGGCGGGCAGCCTCACAAACCGACAAGAGGGTCCACATCCTTGGAGACCCCCACTTCCCGTGGGCGTGGGGCCTAGGGTTCGGCGGATGGCGACGGGCGTCCTTCCGGTGGGCAAGGCCCAGGGTAACATCCATCCGGAGGACGGGCCAGGTGGGCAAGGGCCGGGTGGGGGCGAAACGGCGAGTACGCGAGCCCAGACGGCGACCGATGGCGTGGGAGTGGGATCTGAGGGATACGACGACCCGTCGTCCAGGACGACAAGGGCGTTGGGCTGGGCTGTCCACGCACGCCCACGCCAAGGACCAGGGCCCAGCGCCCAGCGCCGTTGCCGACGGCGCAGCGGGCACATGCCACGCCGTTCCCGCAGCTGGCGCAAGCCGGCGGCCGGACTGGCTCGTCCGCATCGCCGCGTCCGCCGTCAACGCATGGACTTCCTGCACAAGCTGCCCACAAAAAGGGGCGAACACCGAACCCAGTCCGTCGTCGTGGTCGAAGACCTGTCCGTGCGTATCATGATCCGCAACCGGCACCTGGCGCGGCCCATCTCGGATGCCGGGTGGTCGGAATTCGGGCGGATGCCGGCATACAAAACCCCATGGTACGGGCCCACGCTGGTCGTTGCTCCACGCTGCTATCCGTCTACAAGACGTGCTCGGCCCGCGGTCATGCCAGAGCCGACGCCGCGCGACCTGATCACGTCTTCCGCGTACGTGCCTTCACTCCACCGCGCATCCCACGCGGACATCTACGACAATCAATGGTATCGTACCATGTCCGGTGATTCACCACCGGCCCCACAAGAATGCGCCACGCCCCTTGGATGTGGACTCCGAGCAGCATCCTTACCATGTTCCAAAACCGTTCGGAGGCTGGACCCAAACAGGTACCGCGGTTCGCCCGCACCGGCACACAGCTTAACGACGTCGTTAAATACGGCTGGACGTCAGCCTGCTTTCAACCCTTCGGCTCGGCGTTGCAATCCCAACAACCAAGTTAGTGTCAGAACCGTCCGGCACACCTCCGGAGATTTGCAAGGAGCTAGTATGACAGGCCAACCAAAGGAATTCGCAACAGTCGGCGGATTCGCGTTCGCAGTTAGCGGAATATTGTTCCTGGCGAGCATCTTATTGGACTTCCTGTCTGGCCCGCCGCCCTCGACTGGCATTGAGATTCTCTCGTGGGCGGCGTCCCACACGATCCTTCTGGCGTTTGCCAACGAGGTAACGTTTTTCGCGGCGCTCCTTCTGATCCCAGCAGCGGTTGTACTCTACCAAAGCCTATCGTCCGATCATCGCATCGCAGCTGTGACCGGCCGTGGCATCATAGCGACTACGGTTCCGGTGCTGTCATGGAAGCACCTCCCGCCTCCCGGAACGTATTGGGGCGGGGCTGCCGCGCCCCCTATGGCGGCCACCCCCACGATCCGCGCGGCGACCGCTCATGAGGACCCCTCGCGCCGCGAGCAGAGCGCCTGCCTGCACACTTTGCAGAACCGAGCCCTGCCCGGAAGGGCCGCTGGTCGAATGAACGAAGCGCCCTTTGGCCCGAAGTGCCTCCCGCAAAGGGCGGTTGTACCTAGAACCGGGCCGCACAAGTGCATGACGCCACTCGGCGCCAGGAGGTACCCGTGCTCCCACGCCCGAAGTGAAGTCGGCCCCCCCGCCCTGCGGGTTGATGTCGTCCGTGGTGAGGCGGGGACTGATGCCGTGCCAGCGGACACGAAAGCTGCCTCGATAGCGTACTGCATCTTGGGCGTTTGAAGCCTGGCGGGTATGTACCTTTCGATCAACGCGATCCCGTCCGCCGGACGTCGAAGCCCTAAATGCCGCACCAGCGCGACCATGTCATCTATGTCGCGAGGCCGCGCCGCCGCTGCCTTCATTGCGAATAGATACCGCGGGTCCACCGTGTACACGGTCAGATGGCCGTAAACCGCCCAAAGGCCGTGCGGAGGTGTACCCGCATAGAAGAAGCCCTTCACGGCGTCGTTGAGCCACGACACCGGTAGGCCCTGCTCACGCGCCACTTCTAACGCAGCTTCACGCACGGCAGCAGCATCCCCGCCGATGAAAGCATCCACGTCCTGCGTAACATCCCGGTTGGCGAGGGTCAGCACCATCGCGGCGCCGCCAGCAACCATGATCTCGCCATGGACGCCGCGCTCTGCAAGTTTGCCGCCCAGGGCCTGCAAATTGCGCTCGATTTCATCACGTGTCATCGACCTACACCCGATCCAACGCGTTGTCGCCGCAGAAGATGTTCCGGGCTTTGAACGGGGGGGGCGTCAAGAACAGCGACGAGATACGCAGCGCCCCCTCCGGGTACAGGAACCACGGCTCAAGGAGGACGTACTCGGGACGCAACACCCAGTCCGGGCGCTCCATGCCAAAGCGGTAGGCGAGCCAGTCTGTGCTGGCCGCCAGGAAAGCTGCCCAGCGAAGCGCCGCATCATCGGTAGCGGCGGCCAGCGGAGTTGCGACCAGAGCGACGCGCCCGGGAGGGTCGGCGGTGTAGAAGGAGTCCAGGAAGTTACCGACCGCCGTCCAAGG
>DAHWHT010000081.1 GCA_027335515.1 Clostridia bacterium | reverse complement strand
GACCCGAACAGCGCGCCGATCCTGACCCTTCTGTTGGTCAGTGGTTCTATGGATCTCGTCACGGAACATGCCCGTCTGTCCGCGGGGCAGGGCAGGGATCCAGCGCCGCCGCGAAGGGGCCGATAGTTCCTGCCTCGGTTCCAGGCCCCGCCCTCCCCACCGGGACGCACGGACGGTGCGGCCGTGTCATGGGATGGTGGTCAGACCCTCGCCCGTGGAGGGCGACCACGGCAGCGGGGCAGGTGCCGTGGAGTCCGGCCGAATCGGGTGCAGATCCGATGGATCCGCAGGCTTCCGACAGCGTATCAGGGAATCCACCACGACATGCATCGATCGGTCGTCGGCTCCCGACCGCTACATGAAGCGGAGGTTGCTCGCGCCTTCCACAACCATCCTGGCCTCGTTGGCACTGGTGATGTGTCTACCCGCGATGACCAAGTTCTCAATGGTGATGTCGGACACAGAGTGGTCTTGGTCGTAGCTGCGCAGGATGGATACGGGGAAAGGCCCGTCCACCACCTGCACGTTGCGGAAGCGGACATCACGGATGTGCCCGCGCTCCTTGTCTCTCGAATAGCGAGAACGCAGTACCTTCAGGTCGATGAGCTTCTCGCGCGCATCCTCCACCCGGACGTTCTCATACAGTATGTCGCGCACCATAGCGCGGTCGCCGTTGTGGATGGCGAACACCGCCCCGGACCCGTTGCCTTCCAGTTCGCAATGGATCACGTCCATGTCGCGGAAAACTACGCGAGCGATCTCCGCACAACGTGTCTCGTATCCGATCTCAACGGCGTTACCCCACTCCGCGTTCCAGAGCACACAGCCTGAGACACGCACGTCGTACACGTTCCCCGTTGCGGTCGTTCCTCCAAGTGGTTCGACGCCCTTGAGGGCGATGCAGTCGTCCTTCGTCCGGATGAAGCAGTCCGCGATATTCACCCGCTGGCAGCTGACCACGTCGATGCCGTCCCCGGTGCCGTTGATGCCCAGGATGCTGACGTTCTGGATCTGCACGTCGCTGCAGGCCATCGGAACCACGTGCCAAGAGGCCGCGTCCACCAGAGTGATGCCTTCGATGTATACCTGCACCCCCCGTTCGATACGGATCAAGCTCTTCGCGTCCGCAGGACGGGATCGCCACGTGCTGCCGTCCAGAATGCCCCGTCCACGGATGCAGACTCCCCGCACATCGCTGGCGACGAATCGCCCGCGTACCACCGCACCGTCCTCAATGTATGCGGTCTCGCCCGAACCGAGTCGCACTTCACCAACCTCGTGGACCATGCCTGATGGGAAGAAGTGTATTCCGCGTTGCCCGCGTTCTGGAATGTCCCTGTCCGGCGGATTAATCAACACAAACAGCGGATGCCGCATGTCGTCGTCGAACTCTACGCTCAGCCGACACGGGGCGGTGACCTTGAATCGGAGGCAACGTTCCGTCCATCGGGGTATGACCCTCGCGCTCAGGGGCCGAATCGTGACCCGCTCGAACGGGAACCCCACATCGACCTCCACCGTCAGGTCGTCCGTGCCGGATAGGATTGCGTAATGTGCAACCTCGCAATCGTACACGAATACCGATCGTCCGCCGACCTTTACTTGGTAGAGGTCGGAGTGTTTAACCTCGGAGCCGGGCGCCCGCGTTGAGATCATTCGCTAAGCCCTCCCGGGGCGGGGGCATTTCGCCTGCGCCGCCCCTTCGCCCTACCGGGACCCTCTCGGATGCCGGGCGGAATGTTCGAGAATGGTAGCGGTCCCCCGAGTCGGTGTGGCGACCACGCGCAGCGGTCATAGCATCATGCGCGATAATCCTCGGGCTCCGCCGATGGCTACCGCGAGGATCCGCTCGTAGGTACAGGGGCGTGTGGTCAAAAGCATCCCTTCATCCACGGAAAGGCCGTCGTACCTTCAACTTTTAGTCCATGTCGAAGCGCCGCCGCTGGGCCTTGGCCGTGGTCTCCGGGTCAGGTCGTACCCCCACTGCCCCACGCGTGCCCGGCGCCGCAGATCCTGTCATACGCGTCGTCCCATCGCGCTCCGCCTCCCAGGTGCATGTCCCTCTCTCCGCCCTTGTCCTGGCTACCGTGCCTGCGCCTCGGCCCGCCTCCCCAGCCCTTCCGACCTCCCTGGAGAAGGGGCCGCCGCCCGGGGAGGGGGGATCTTCAAGCCCCCCCGAGAGCCCCCTCCAGACCCCGGAATCCGATTCCAAATCCTTGCCCCGGCTTGTCTACACTCATCTTGACACAGAGGGGCGCGCTTCCTTCCGGGACATCAAGCCCGTCCGAGCCTGGGACCATTACCGCGCGCGCGCCCGGTAGGGCACGACCGTGTCTGGGTTGGGCCCGCGGTACACTCGAGCAACTCGAATCATGGTCAAGTCTGGTTGTTCCGCCGGCCGGTCAATGACGGCTTGAGGTACTGCGACGTTCAGCGAACCCGCAACATAGCATTGCCAGCCCCTGGAGTTGGAGCATGGCCAGTGTATGTCGCTTTGGAGAACGAGCACAAACCGCGGCGGTCGCACCACATAACCATCCCGCCGCCGACCACGCCCTGCTTGTGCGCCGTGCGGCAGGTCGGTCCCTCACACAGTATGTTTGCATCCGGAGAGGCGGTCACCCAGGAGAGGGCTTGGGCCACGGGTACCCCCTGTAACACGGCCCGCATGACTTGAGCCACGTTCCAGGTTGTCGCATAGCCACCTCTCCCCGAGAGCGGAGCTGCCAGGGGCTGATTGCCCAACCGCTCCGCCGGCACGTCCCACCGCGTGGCCGCAACCGCGCCGGGATCGTCCACGTAGGCATCCCTGGCGCCCACAATGGAGGTTCCCAGCGTGGGGGAGACGGGAAGCCAGCCCGATTCCGCCGAAAGTACGGTTTGCGCACTGCGGCCCCATAGAACCTCAGCCAGGCCGGCGACCATGGGCCGGGACCAATCGTTGCCGCGTGTGAGGCCCGCAACCCAGGTGTCGATCGGTTGCACGCGGTGGGTGCCGATCGTGGGAAGGGCCGTCACACGCCACGGGGTCTTGGACCCCAACGCGTGGGCAAAGAGGCCCGCGTCGCTCAAGAACCCGAACTGGAACGTCGCGGCCCCACCGGCGAACGGCGCTACGGTCGCACACGACGGCGCGCTTGTGATCGGAACCATCTGCCGCAGGACGCCAGCCCAGGCGGTGCACGCGGCGTGAAGCCGCACCGAAGACACGGCAGCGGTGATACCCTCATGGGCATCGCCACAGCCGTAGCCTCCGAGGATCCACCATGCCATCGGGTCGGGACCGAAGACGACCCCTCCGTGATCGGCGGCGCGCCCCACGATACCCGACAGCACATCCACGGCAGTGCGTAGCGCGCCCGAAGCCGGCCATATCGCCCGGCCGCCGCTGGCAATGGGATAGCGCTGTCGCAAGGAAGGCGCTCCTGCCACCTGCCGGGCTGCCCGCAGGAAGTCGGCCAAAGTCCAAGTTGCGGGAGATGATGCGATACCTGCAGCTCGCAGCACATCCGGACGGTAGTAGAGCACAAGCGGATCGCGCAGCAACGGCAACATGGTCCCTGCAGGATCCACGGGGCTTGGCGCGAGTTTGGCCTGCAGCACACTCAGGTGCGGCCGCCACGTATCCAGCTGCCGACTCAGAAACGCCGAGGACGGAAGCACCACCATACCGCGGGGGGGCGGGGTAGATGGACCACATGTGGACAGCGTGTAGGCGATCCGGGGCATCCCCCGCCTGCCCGCGCGCAGGGCGGCTTGGAGCGGCTGCAGCAGCGTTTCCGACCGTCCTGCGGGTACGGGGCAACCGTTCAGGCCACCCTCGTAGACATATCCTTTCCAGACGCCGATCTGTAGCGGCCCATGCTGGTACTGACCATGCACCGGGGGCGCCGGGCGCGCCGTCCGACCGCAGGCGCCCAAGGCCGCAACGGCCATCGCGGCCGTAAGGCCGTCGCCAAAGCACTTCCGTCGTGAGCGACCGGGCCCGCATGCGGTCGACATGCTAAACGCCCGCATGCTCTTGGCCTCCCGAGCAACCACTTCTTCGCAGAGGGCGGTCACCCCGTCCACATCGTCGGTGCGCGTGGTCCAGGACCACGTGGCCGAGATGCTCCGGTTTGCGGTCCGCTTCAGCATTGGCGATCCCCACCGTAGTTCCCCTTCGTTCCGCGGGCCTGGGTCAGGCCCACGGCCCCCACCTGTCCCCAATATCCCGAAGGCCCCGGTTCCGTTCGGACTTCGTGGCCAGCCGGTCCCTATCCCGCCGCGCCCGGCCCTGCTCGATCAACGAGGAACGGTGCTTGGCGCACGGGTGGCATTGCGACGCCTGCGCCGTCCCGCAGCGCCCCAATCCTCTGGGGACGTTTGCGGCCGTCCGCACGCTCCATGCCCTCCAACGGGGAGGTGCCTGCGACGCGCGGTATGGGTCGCACCTGCACAGCTGACACCGGCGGCATACGCGTCACAGCATGACCCGGCCGCGGTTGACGTCGAGCGTCGCGCCTGTGATCCACGAGGCCGCGTCGCTGAGCAGAAAGCCGATCGCCGCCGCCACGTCCTGCGGCGTTCCGATGCGGCCTAGCGGGTGGTGGCGGGCGATTTGGGCCAGCGCCTCGGCTGGGGCGCCGGCCATGCGTTCGTTGAGGACTGCGCCTGGCGCCACGGCGTTGATGCGCACCCCGGCGGGCGCCACCTCGGCCGCGGCCTGTCGCGTTAGCGCCAGGAGTCCGGCCTTGGCCGCCACGTACGCGGGCGACGCGGACCCGCCCCGGCCTCCGCCGGAGGACCGCATCGTGCCCACCATGGCTGCCTGGCGGCCAGCGGTCGTCGACACCGTCACCATCGCGCCGCGCCGCCGTTCCACCATGCCAGGCAGAAAGATCTGCATGGCCTCGAAAACGGAGGTCAGGTTCAGCTCCACCGCGGCGCGCCAGCGCTCGGGCTCAAGCTCCAAGAGGCCGACGGGCTCGCCGAGGCCCCCAGCCACCGCGGCCACGAGGTCGACGGGGCCAAGTCGCTGCTCGGTCTCGTCCCGAACATGCTCCACCGCGCGTCGGTCGGTCACGTCCGCCACCACGCCCACAGCCCGCCCTCCATCACGGCGGATCGCGTCCACCAGAGGGTTCAGTTCGGCGCCACGCCGCGCGGTCACGGCCGGCGCGGCCCCCTGTCGCGCCAGCATACGGGCGGTGGCCTGCCCGATGGCGCCCGAGGCGCCCGTGACCACCGCCACCCTACCTGCGAGTCCTGGGAACCGCTCCTCGAAATCCGCCATGGTGCGCCGCTCCCTTCGTGCACCGCGCCCTGTGCCGCAAGATCGTTCAGGCCGCAGCGGTGGAGGTGAACAGGATCAAGAGATAGGAGAACATGGCCACGGCGGTTGCCATCGCCATGGCCATCGAGGCGGCGGCCGCATCGCGGGCGACGAAGGCGGTACCCGCCAGAGCCGCCAGCAGCAGGGCGGCCAGTCCGATCACCGCGGCTGCGACGACCGGCGTTGGCCGTCCGGCCCGCACCGCGTGGACCACCAACCGTACGCCGGCCGCCAGGAGTGCCAGGCCCAGCAGTGCGTGCACCGCCAGCGCCACGGGACCTCCCGCCACGGCTCGGGCGTAGGCGGCGGCGAGGCAGTGCGCGCAGGCGCCCGTGGGGAGCCGGGCATAGAGGTTGACCCACATTCCGGAGGCATATTGGATGATGAGCATGGCCAGGATGCCGAACGCCGTCCCGCGCAGTCCCCGCAGTTGGGCGCTGGGGCGGGTTGAACGGGCGGGATCCGAAGCCCGGCTCGTCCCCATGTCCCTCACCCCCGACCGGCCTGCAGCACCCGCCGCCGGCGCTCGTACTCGTCTTCGTCCATCTCGCCTCGGGCGAATCGCTGGCGGAGCACCTCCACCGCGTCCGAGCCCCACGGGCCTCCCCGCCATGCCCCGCAGCGGCCGCGGCGGCCCCACCGCCGCGTGAAGAGCCAGAACGGCAGCAGCCAGACCACCCCGAACAACAGTGGGATGCACCACCAAAAGCCCCAACCCCACGGCACGTGCGCCATCGTCAACACCCCCGGAAGATGCCGTCGGACCCGGCTTCCGCTCCAGTGTGCCGCCGGAGGCGCGAAGTTGGCGTCCGCTGCTGGGCGACACCTGGCATACGCGCCGGATCGCAGCGTTGGGGACGGGACTACGTTCGCGGTGGGACGCCAGGCGTGGGGACGGGGTGGGCGCGGCCGAGGGGCGCCGCATCGAGGACGTCTACCCGGGCCGACGACCCGGGGCGACCAGGCCGGACTCGTACGCGAAGACCACCAACTGGGCGCGGTCGCGGGCGTCGATCTTGCCCATGGCGCGTGACACGTGCGTTCGCGCCGTTGCCACGCTGATCGACAGTCGCGCGGCGATCTCATGGTTGCTCAGGCCGCAGCCCACCAGCGCCGCCACCTCCCGTTCCCGCTCGGTCAGATCCGCCAGGGCGGCGATGCGCGCGCTCGCGGGCGCCGGGCGCGACGCAAAGGCCTCCACCACGCGCCGGGTGATGCTCGGTGACAGAAGCGCGTCACCGGCGGCCACCACGCGGATTGCGCGCAGCAGTTCCGTCGGTTCGGCGTCCTTGAGCAGGAACCCACCGGCCCCGGCCCGCAGGGCTTCGAACACATACTCGTCCACTTCGAAGGTGGTGAGGATCAGCACGCGCACCTTGGCGCACTCTGGGTCCGCCGCGATCCGCCGCGTGGCTTCCAGGCCGTCGAGTCCCGGCATGCGGACGTCCATCACGACGATGTCCGGGCGCGTGGCGCGTACCACCCGCAACGCGGCCAGTCCGTCCGCCGCCTCGCCGACGACCTCGATGTCCGGCTCGGATTCGGCCAGGGCGCGCAGGCCCATGCGCACCAACGCCTGGTCGTCGGCGAGGACGACGCGGATGCTCACGGGTGCCGCCACGGGAGGGTTGCGGCCACCCTGAATCCGCCCCCCGGACGGTTGTCGGCGGCGAGCGTGCCGCCCAGGGCTTCCGCCCGCTCCCGCATGCCAACCAGGCCGTTGCCCTCCGGCGCATCTTGGGCGGCACCTGGGCCGGTGTCGACAACCTCCACTTCCAACGCCCCCTCCCCGGCGGCCACGCGCACGGCGGCGCTGACCCGCGCGCCGCCGTGGCGCGCGACGTTCGTCAGTGCCTCCTGCACGATGCGATAGGCGGCCGCGGACACGATGTCCGGCACATCCTCCGTTGCCACCGCGTCGTGCTCCAGGCGGATGTCCAGCCCGGCACGCCGCATCGCTGCCGCCAGTTCCGCGAGGTCGCGCAGCCCTGGGGACGGGGCCCGCACGGCCGCTTCGCCGCTGCCCCCGCGGAGCACCGCAAGTTCCAACCGCAGTTCGCTCAGTGCCTTTCGACTGACTTGGCGGATGGCGGAGATGGCCTGGCGCGCCTCTTCGGGCCGCGCTTGCAGCAGGTGCTCGGCTACGCCGGCCTGGAGGCTGACGACCGCGAGGCTGTGGCCGACCACATCGTGCACCTCGCGCGCGATGCGCAGGCGTTCCTCGGCTACGCGCCGCCGGGCCTGCTCCTGGCGGCTCTCCGCCGCCCACCGCGCGCGCTCGCGGACTTCGGCCAGAAACCGGCGGCGGGCCTGCAGGCCCAAACCGAAACCTCCGGTCACAACGAGCCAGACGCCCGCGAAGATTCCTACACCCACGGACCAGCCTTCACCGATGCCGTGGCCGATGGCGAGGCTCGCGGCGCCGACGGCTGCGGTCGGGACCCAGATCCGCGGCGGCAGGGTGGTGGTCACCGTGAGCTGGGCGACGAGAGGCGCCAGGACGATCGGGCCTGGTGGGTTGCCGGTGAGGAGATAGGCCACGGTCAACGCGAGGGTGGCGGCGTAGGTGGGCAGTGGCCAGGTTCGGCGGGCTGAAAGCGCCAGCGGGGCGCCGACGAGCAGCGGCAAGGCGTCGGGCCGAAGCAATCCCGGGGCGTGCCATCCTCGGGCGCTCACGAGGGTGATGAAGGTGGCGGCAAGCAGCGCCAGCGCCGTATCGGACCACACGGCGGGCCTGGCGCGCCACGGGCATTGGGGTCGAGCCGCTTCCATGCTGCGCAGCGTACACCAATCCGGCGGGGGGGACTTCCCGCGCCGGGCGTACGGGCGCTACCTCGATGGGCGCAGGGTGCCGGCGGTGGCGTCCGGCCGCCTTGCCGCGGCCGTGTGCATCGTGTACGATGCATCCAACGCGATGCGGGAGGGCTGCGCCATGGAACCAGAGGAGTTGGACATGGTTCGGACCTCGATCCGTGCCTTGCATCAGCACTTGCGCAGGCAGCTCCAGCGGCAGGTGGAACAACTGGGGTTCACGCTGCCCCAGATGCGCCTGCTGCAGGAGGTGGTCGCCCGTCCGGGACCGTCCATCAAGGACTTGGCGGCCAACCTTGCGATGACCCAGAGCACCGTCTCCGGCATCGTGGATCGTCTGGTCGACAAGCGTGTTCTGACCAAGCGGCCCCATCCCGGTGATCGGCGCGCGGTGGAGGTCTGGCCGGCCGCCGCGGTGGAGAGGTTCATGGCCGAGGACCGAATCGCCTTTGTGAACGCGCCGGTGGCAGGCGTGATGGACCGGCTTTCTGCGCAGGAACAGGCGGTTGTGCTGGAGGCCTGCCGCCTCCTGATGTCCGTGATCCGCGACTAGAAAAGGTTGGACGGGTGGTGCCTCCCGTGGGTGGCGGCGGTTTGCAAACCATCGTCGTGGCGGTGGCCGTGGTGGCGTTCATGGCCTACCGCCAGTTTCGGGCGCGTCGGCTCAG
The DNA here is from genome assembly GCA_027335515.1 of Clostridia bacterium. The sequence continues at coordinate 9,924 of DAHWHT010000081.1, read as the reverse complement.
TGCGCGCATGCTGCTCCTGATCCCCGCGGTCTTGCTGTTTCTGATCATCAAGTCGTACCCAAGCCTTCACCCCGACCCCACCATCGTGATCGAGATCGCGGTGGACGTCGTGGTCAGTCTGGTGCTTGGCCTGTTGGCCGCCCGCCAACTGCAGGTCTACGCCAGCCCGGAGACCGGCCGGGCGATGGTTCGAGGGTCCCTCACCTACTTTCTCTGGTGGCTCGGCGCGTTTGTCATCAAGGCCGTCGTGGCGGTGCTTCTCGGGGAGACGTCTTCCACCGTCAACTCGGTTGAAATCCTCATCCCCGTGTTCCTGCTGGTGGCCACGCGCAACGCCTACCTGTACTGGCGGGCCACGCGCATGGGCCTGTCGTTGCATTAGCTTTGGCGCGGGGGCTTGGCTGCGGCCGACACCTGCGCGGCGCGATGTTCCAGGGGGCTCTGTGTTGCACCCCGCCTCGGGAGTTCCGTGCTCTGCGGGGGCCACATCACCTTCGGGACTCCCCTTGCTGAGCGCCACGCCAAGGGCGGCGGGCGGTTCTCCCCGACGTGAACCGTTTGCGGCGGACGGCATCGCTCCGACCCTCGGCGATGATGATTGCGCGGCTTGTCTTGCGCGGTCCCGCCGTTCACCGTAGCCTGAAGCCGGGTTGCGAAGGGAACGCGTCGGTGGCACGACCGGCCGCGAGGCCAGGTGGCCACGCCCCGGCGCAAAGCTGACCCCTGTGCCTGGTGCGCAGGGCCTTTCCATCCACCCACGGATCGCGCCGGAGGCGATGAGGATGCCCACCGCTGTGCCCCGGTAGGTCCGCGGCCCTCCCCCTTGGACCGCCCTCGGTCCGAATACGGGAGGGATGTCCGGATGTGGCCGTCGTCGATCGAATGGCGTGCGCTTCGTTTCGGGGTGGAGATCGAATTCGTGGGCGGACGCCCCGCGGAACTGGAACCCCTGCCTGGGTGGCGCTTGGTACCCGGTGAGGCGCAGACGGACGAGGATGGGGCCGATTCCGGGGGCGAACTCGTACCGCCGCCCCTGCTCTGGTCCGAGCGCGCGCAGATCCGCGAAATGGTGGCGCGATTGCGGGCCGTGGGGGCCAGGGCAAACTGGGCGTGCGGGCTGCACGTGCACGTTGGCCTGGATCCGTGGGGCCAGTCCGCGGTGCTCCCGCTCGTGGACGCCGCGCTGGCCTGCCAGGACGCCCTGCGCGCCCTTGTGGGCACGGCGGAGCACCGGTTGCGGTTCTGCCCGCCGCTGACGCGCGACATGCGGCGCGCATGGACCGAACGCCCCTCCGCAGACGCCCTGAGGCGACCCGGCCGGCCAGCGTCACACCGCTGTGGAATCCATCCGGCGTCGTGGTACACCTACGGCACGGTGGAGATCCGCTACGCGAACGCGTCGCTTCGGTATTCCGAGGTCGCGCGCACGGTGGAACTCTGCCTGCGTTGGGTGGCCGCGGTCGGCGCGGGTCTGCCGATGGCGACGGCGGACGCCGAGGCTCTGGCCCGCGCGGTCGGTGCGCCGCGCTACGGGTATCCACCGCCGCAGACGCCGCCCCAGTGGTACCGGGAGCGGATGTGGCTGGAGGAGGCCCTGCTGCCCGCGCTCGGGCCTCTGGCCCTGGAACGCGCAGCCGGCGAGGTGCTGGAGATCCGGCCGGCCGCCGACGGCGCGGTGGTGGTCACGGTGGAGGGCCCCGACGGGCAGGTTGCCGCCCGGGTGCCGTTTCGGTGGGGATCGGGCGGCTGGACGGCGTTGCCGACCCGCCCATCCTGAACCAGGAGGCGCAGGTGCGTGGCCTTCGGTCGGTCCTGCTTCCCACGCGGCAGTCTGGGGCGGCCGGCGTGCAGGGTGGGGAGGGGGGCTGCGGCGGCGGGCCGGGATCGCCGCTCTCCTGTTCGGCCCGCCCCGAGCCGGCTGCAGGCGGCGATCGGGGGAAGGCCGCGTCTGTGGTTGCCCGAATCGGCTGCCCGCCTCTGACGGCAGCGCTCCATGGCGGCCTCCGGCGGCGGGACCGGGCCAACCCCTGTCGCGAGAAGATGGTGGCGATCGGCATGCGCAAGTGAGGGGTCCCGGATTTGCATCGCCTTCGAACGCGTCCGCAGCGGCGCCAGGATGCCGAGCGGCACCAGCACCAGCGGCCGCACCCGGTTCGCTGCACACACGACACGGTCGACCACCCCTGCCATCGCGCGGAGGGCCGCGGGAATCGCCGGCGGCGGGTCCCGCAAATGCGGTGCTGCCGCCAACCGCGGCCCGGCGACGGTGGGTCTGCCCTTTTGGCCGCGGAATGCGGCTGGGTCGGCCGAGTGGGGGGCAGGGACGGGCACAACCCACCTCCGGAGGCCGGCGCGCGCGCCCTACCGAGCGGGGTGTCCCCAACTCGGCTGCGGAGGCATCCCGTCGATCAGCGCGATCCGCCGATCGGTGGGCGGAGTGAGTTGGACTTGGCGCCGGGCGGCGCCGGCCAGGGCGTCCCGCACCGTGAGTCCCGTTTCTACGCAGCGCAGCGGCTGGGCGAAACGGGCCTGGTGGCGCGTCATCGCGACCCGAATGCAGCGGGCCTTGGTCTGCGGACGGCAGAGGGTGATCCGGTGGCCCTCGGGTCGCGCCCCGCCGACGCCCACGCTCAGTCCGGAAACCGCAAAGAAGCGGGCGTTCGCCAACTGCTCCATCGCCGCGATCAGGGCGGGCAGTTCAAAAGACGCGGTTACGATCGGGTCCTCTGCAGATGTCGCCGTATGTGACGGGCCCCGCAGTCCAGGCGGGCTCGATCGTCGATCGGGAGACAAGGGCCGCGTCGGCGTTCGCCGCGTCGCGCATCGCGTCCGCCGCCCAGTCCGCAAGCGGCCACTGCGCGTCCCCTGGTCGGCCGGTGGTGGGCGTCGGTAGGTTGGTCAGCACCTCGCCCAACTCGGGGTGGCCGCGGAGCAGCGGTTCCTGCAGGGCGCGCACCGACGCCGCATCCGCTGCGAAGTCTTCCGGGTCGAGCAGCGCATGCCGCCAGGCTCCGGCCACACCCCGAAGGAGACCGACGTGTTTTCCGTTGGCACCGACCTGCACCATGGGGGTGGCGCCGATCCAAAGCGGCTCCCGCAGCGCCTGGTGGAGGTGGCCGCCCAATGCGAGGTCAAAGCACCCCACCGTCCGAACGATCTCGGCGTTTTCCTCCGCGCCTCCGTGGCTCAGCAGGACCAGCGCATCCACCTGCCCCCGCAGGTTGGCGGCCGCACGGGCCGCGGCACAGACGGGATCGGTCACGGTCCATGAAGGATCGTCCCCGGCGCGCGCCAGGCCGACCACGGCCACCCGGCCCGCGCCTGAGATCACGTGATCGGGCGGCTTCCAGTCGGGGGTGGCAAGGTTTGCGGCGACCACGGGAGTTTTCCAACGGCGGATCGCGGGGACCACGGCGGCTGGGGGCAGATCCAGGTCGTGGTTTCCGGGCACCCAGGCCGCGTAGGCCATGGCGTCCAGCCAGGCCAGCCCGGGCTCTCCTTCGGCGATGGCTGGGAGCGTATCGCCGCCGTCGGTGAGCAGGTCGGGTTGGATCGTTCGAAGGAGGCCCGCGATCCGTGGGAAGATCCGCGGCCTTGTGCCCGCGAGTTCGCTCGCAATCTCACCGAGGTCGCCGGTGTGGACGATCGTGCGGGGCTGAATGGGCGCGCCTCCCCTGTTTGGGCGGCTGGGCAGATTCCACTTCGAAACATGCTTTCCTGGGGCGCTTCCGAGGTCCTGGGCACTCAGACGGGCGCCAGCCGCTGGAGCACACATCCGTTGGCCCGGACTGGGTCGAGGGCGCATCCCTAACCCGAGGCGCAACGGTGCGGGGGAGCTCACGCGCCGGCACTGGCGACCTGGACATGGACAACCCATGGCCTGGTGCAGGGCGGCGTCGTGCCGTGCGGCTGGCGGCAGGCGCTGGACGGTATGGAAAGCACGGCGCTCCCGGCCTGCCACGCCCGAAACTCCGCCACCGGCCCTCGGCCGGCGCCCAGGGGGCCGAGGACCGCGGTGTTGCTGGATACCACCGGGCTTGCGCCCGAGTGTGGGATGCCGGGGAAGGGTGTGATGACCAGCACGGTATTCGGCGTGATCCGGATGGTCTTGCCGCTGGCGGACGCCCCGAGGTTTTTCAGGGTGCCTGAGGCGGCGGCGGGCGGCGCTGTCTGGGAGAAGCGACGCGGCAGATACAGACCGACGGAGCCGTGGGGGATTGGGGTGGGCAGGTTCGAGGTGACGGTCGCCAGCGACAGCGTGACCCGACGCGGTTTTCCGCAGGCCGCGCCGACGGGGCGTTCGACCACGACGCGCACGACGGGGCGGCCTTGTGGAACCGTTACGGTGTTCGGATAGCCGTCACAACTCAGGACGCTTGCCGAAATACGCCCCGCGTATCCGTTGGCGCTGCGCGAGATCTCCTGCCAGGGGACCGAAACCTGGTCGACGGGGATGGTGACGGTGGGCGGCACGCGGCCGTGGCCGCCGCACGGAGACCGATAGCCCTGCGTGTACAGCAACGCGTCACGTCCGCTGCGGGCGTCGAGCAGGAAGACGGCGTAACCGTATCGGGGTGGGGTCCAGGTCGCGGGGCCGGACGCCGCGGCGGACGCCTTGTGGGCAGCGTGGACGGCGGCCACCGCCGGGCAGTGGAACACCAACGGCTGCTTGAAGATCGCGATCCAGGCGAGGCGTCGGCGATAGGGGGCTGCCGCGGGCAGCGTGGGCTTGCCCATCGCCCCGGTGCCGCTTGCCGACACCTGTTGCGCCTTTGCGTGGGCCATGAGTCGGGACGCGATGGTGACCCGGCCGTAGCCCAGGGCGACGCCGCTGGCGCGCGCCAAGTCCAGGAGTGGTGCGTTGTCGATGTTGAGCGCCGCCAACGCGTCGCACTCCGCCTGGCGGGCCGGGACGGTTGGCCCGCCGCCCGCACCGGGCGGCGCCACCCGGAGGGCGCCGCCGTCGAGCTGGAAGGCCGAGCGCGCCGCCCCGCCGCGCAGCGCGGCGACGACCGGTCCCGCCAGCGTCTGCCCCGGGCCGCTGCCCACGGTGGGAAGCCGCGGTATGCGGCAGGCTGCGGACGGCGAGGGGCCCGGTGATCCGTGGTTCCGGTGCGGGGTCGCGGTTTGCCCGCGCAGCGTGTGGGCGGCCGGTGGCAGCGATGCGCCCGCGCCACAGCCGGCGAGCACCAGTGCGGCCGCGATGAGTGGAGGGAGGGCGCGCGCAAACGCATTCGGGACGCGCCACGGAGCGCGTTCCGCTGGGTTTCGCATCACGATCGCCGCCCTTCGCCCGCGCGGCCTGGCCACGGTGCGTCTTTATGCCACTTGCCTGGACGCGTCGGCGCGGCCGCGGGTTCCGTTCCCGCGGGCAGGACGGGGTGCGCCTTGCGTGCACGGGGCGACCGGTCACGGGGCCGGACGTTGCGTACCCGACGCCGCGTGGGCGGCATTCTCGTCGGCGCGGCCGCGCGTACGGCGTCGGTGGACCGGGCGGTCTTGCGCAGGGCGGCGTAATGCAATCTTAGTGCGGCGGCAATCTGACCAACATCGCGCCCTCACGGAAGGCTAACCGGCCGGGTGCCGCGTCATGGGACCATGCCCGGGGACCGGCGGGGACCGGCGGGGACCGGCGCGTCGTGCCGCCCCCCGTTCGACCCAAGAGGGGGTGAATCCGATCCTGGAGTCGCATCCGTGGCCGGTTGCGCGATCCCGGGCCGCCTCTGGCGGTTTCGCGTCTGCCTGGCGGGGCCTGGCGCGTAGCTGTCGTCGATGTTGGTGGGGGGCCTTTCTGCTGCCGACGCTCGTGTTGTACGGGCTCATGGTGGTATGGCCGACGCTCTCGTTGTTCTATGTGAGTCTGCTGCACTTCGACTTCACCCTCACGCACTCACATTTCATCGGATTCTCCAACTACGTCATGCTGTTCCGCCAACCGCTGTATTGGAAGTCGCTCGTCAAGACATCGCTGTACGCCCTGCTAGTCGTTCCGCCAACGGTCGCGTTGGCCGTCGGACTTGCCCTCCTGTTTGCCCGCGCGATACACCGCGCGACGGGGTGGCTGCAGGCGACCGTCTTTCTGCCCCACATCACCCCGGTCGTGGCCACCTCGCTCATCTGGGTGTGGATCTTCAATCCCCAGTTCGGGTTGGCCAACGCGCTGCTGCGTCATTTTGGACTCCATGGCCTTGGGTGGCTGGAGTCGCGGCGCTGGGCCCTTCCGGCCGTTTCGGTCACCACCATTTGGCACTCGGTCGGGCTGTACGTGGTGATCGTGCTCGCCGGTTTGTCCCGCATCCCGCGCGCGGTCCTGGAGGCCGCCGCCATCGACGGTGCCGGAACGGGGGCCCGCTTCCGCCATGTGGTGTTGCCGCTGCTGTCGCCCACCGTTTTCGCCGTCACCGTGCTGGCGACGATCGCGAACCTGCAGTCCTTCGGGTACATCTTTCTCATGACCGGGGGCACCCACGGTGGGGCAGGCGGTCCGGCGTTTGCGACCACCACGGACGCCGTGCTCCTCTACTACACCGCGTTCAAGTACCAGTACTTCGGCCTTGCCGCGGCGATGAGTACCGTCCTGCTCCTGTTGATTCTGCTGTGGACCGGTCTGCAGAAGGCCGTCAGCAGCCGCTGGGTGTTCTACCGCTGATCGGTCACGCCGGCCGCGGTGGACCGGCATGAGCCCGGGTGGCACGAGAGGGGCACGGGGGGGGTCGGAGGGGTGGTCCGTGGACAGGCACTGCGCGTAAGCATCCAGGCCGCGGTGGCGATGGTGTTCTTCTTCCCGCTGTACTGGGTGCTGGTTACGGCCACCGGCCGGCGCCACGCGGTCTACCGCATTCCGCCCGCCCTGATGCCCCGCTGGGATTGGCGGCCGCTGCTGCGCGTCTGGGCCGCTGCGCCCTGGGCACACTACTTTGCCAACACGATCGGTATGACCCTGGCCACGATGGGTTGCGTGGTCGTCACGTCGGCCCTCGCGGGGTACGCCTTGGCCGAGGGACGATTTCGTGGACGGGAGTTTCTTCTGCTCGCGATCCTTGGCGCCGCGATGGTGCCGGAGCAATCCCTCTTGGTGCCGCGGTACTTGGTCGTCCACTCACTCGGACTGCTCAACACCTATCTGGGTGAGATTCTGCCGCTCTTGCTCAACGCCTTCGGGGTCTTGCTCTACCGGCAGTTCTTCCTTTCGTTGCCCGTCTCGTACCGGGACGCCGCCCGTATCGAAGGCTGTGGCGAGCTCGGTTACTTGCGTTGGGTCGCGATGCCCCTGGCTCGCGGCGTCACCTACGCCGTGCTCCTGCTGGCGGCCATCGCGGCCTGGAACCAGTTCCAGTGGCCCCTGATCGTCACAAGTTCCCGCGCGATCCAACCGCTCGAGGTGGTCCTCGCGCATTTCAGCCAGACCTACCAATCCGACTGGCGGCGGATGTCCGCGGCCGTGCTGCTGGCGGGTGCGCCGCTCGTCCTGCTGTTTGTGGTGGCCCAGCGGCACATCATGGCCGCGGTCACCGGCGACCTCGATGCGGGCCTGGGGGGCTGAGCGGCACCCGAGACGCGACGACCACCCGGGCTGTGTTGCGTCCGCAAGGATGAACGCTTGGAGGGATTCGGATGTGGTCCCGTTCGCGGTCCGCGCGCGGCTTGGCGGCCGGCGCCCTGACCCTTGGGCTGCTGGCCGGATGCGGCACGACCCATGCGTCCACCGCCGCCGCTCCCGGGCAGCCGATGGTCGTCCAGTTGTGGGAGTCGCACAGTGGAGGGCCGGTCGCCGCTGCGATGGCAAGCCTGGCCAAGCGGTTCAATGCGGCGCACCACCATGTGCAGGTGCGGTTGAAGGTCACCAAGGCCAGCACGAAGGCGCTGGCGGCCGTTACCGCGGGCACTCCGCCCCTGATCGCGGAGATCAGCCACTACGACGGCAAGTTCGTGCAGTCCCACGCCCTGGTCTCTCTCAACTCCTTTCTGGCCGGTAAGGAAGGCGGGCATCCGCTGGCGGTGAACAGCCTCTATCCCGCCGTCCGCACCAACGGCGAGGTGGCCGGCCAGCACTATCGACTGCAGGCAGACCTCAAGGTCAGCGAGTTCTTCTACAACAAGGCGATGTTCTCCAAGGCCGGGGTGCAGCCCCCCCAAACCTGGGCCGGGCTGGCGGCAATCCTGCCCAAGCTGGCCCGCCACGGCGTCGTTCCCCTGGCCTTCAAAGATTCCACCGCCCACATTCTCAGTGCCTTCCGCTCCAACGGCGGCCACTACTTCCGGCCTGGGAGCCAGAACTCCGCGACCGACTTCAGCGGGAAGGCCGGGGTTGAGACGTTCGGTTTCTTCCGCAACCTGTATCGGAAGCACTGGATGATCCTCGCGCACGGCTCCACGATCCGCACGGACTTTGGCGCGGGCCGCCTGGCCATTGCCGACGGCACATCGGCCGGCTACCAGAAGATTCTGGCCGCGGCCGGTGGGCACTTCCCCGTGGGGGCGTTCGCCTTCCCGGCGGGTAGTTCGGGCCACAGCGCCAACATGGCGCAGGGCCTCGGTTTTGCGATCTTCAAGGGCCATGGCGCGGCGGCTCAGCGGGCTGCCTGGGAGTGGGTCCAGTGGTTCATGCAGCCCAAGCAGCAGGCCTATTGGGCTATGCACAGCGGCTTTACCCCGATAACCGCGGCCGGGGCTGCCGCCATTCCGGCTTCTTGGCTGAAGGCCAACCCGGGCGTGGCGGTCTCCATTGGAGAGGCGGCATCCCCGTCCACGGCACCGCGGCCGACCCCTTCCAGCTACCAGGAAGTGCAAAGTGCCGTGGATGCGGCGTTTTTCGATGTGGTCACCGGCAAAAAGCCCCTGCACGCGGCCCTGAAGGCCTTGGACGCGACCGACCACCGCTATCTGAGCGGCAAGACCGCCATCTGACCTGTGACCCAGGGGGGATGGGCCCGCGTGCTCGCAACGACGCTCCCGGCGACCGTTCTGTCCGCACGCGTGGAATCGATCCAGGCGCTGACGGTGGACCTGTCCCTTGGCGCAACCCGTGGCTGGCGCAGCGCCTGGGCGGGGGTGGGCGGGGGTGGGTGGTCCGGGGTGTGCGGGCGCCGGAGGCCCCGGCGGCTTGGCGCCGGGGCCTCCGATGGTGCGCGGGCGCGGGACGGCCGGTCCGGTCCCTCAGCCGTGGACCCAGGAGCGGTGCACCAGGTCTCCATAGCCCCCGGACACCGGGTGGCGGTCCCACTCGGTCTCGATCATCCAGTCGAGCAGGCGCCGGCGCAGCGCCGCGATGTGCGGGGCGCACGCCGGGTCTTGGGCCAGGTCGCGGCGTTCCCCCGGGTCGGCCTGCAGGTCATACAGCTCCTCGATGCCCAACCGGCTGTTGTACAGATACTTATGCCGGGCGGTGCGCACCGCCTTGATCTCGCGCGTTTCAGAGAACACCGCGTCGCGCCAGGGCCTGGTCTCGTCGGGTCCGTGGGCGCCGGTCAGCAGCGGCGCCAGGTCGCGGCCCTGAACGAAGGGCGGCACCGGGGCGCCGCCCGCCGCGGCCACGGTCGGCAGGAGGTCGACCAGCGATACCAGCGCGTCACAGACCACACCCGCCTCGCACCCGGGCCCGGCGACGATCAGCGGCACGCGGGCCAGCGCGTCGTACGGGACGCTGGGAGACTTCAGGATCAGGCCGTAGTCGCCCATGTAGTCGCCATGGTCGCTGGCGAACACGACAAGGGTGTTGTCCAACCGGCCAAGCTCCCGCAGCGCGTCGAGCATGCGGCCGACGTGATGGTCGATGTGGCTGATGGTCGCGTAGTAGTAGGCGGCCACGCGGGCAAAGGCCTCCGCGGAGAGCGTGCGCAGATCGAAGAAGGCGCGGCGCGGATCGCGGCGCCCGCCCGCCGTCATCAGCGGCTTGGCCAGGGCCTCATTCGGATCGCCCAGGGG
>DAHWHT010000076.1 GCA_027335515.1 Clostridia bacterium | reverse complement strand
CACCCCCCGTTCCAGCGCCAGATCTGAAACGGTCCGGCTTGGCCGCTCAGGCGGTAGTGGGCGCGCAGCTCGGCCAGAACAGGCGCCCCGTAGATGGAAAACGGCTGGCTGATGCCACTGTGGGGCCAGTAGAAGACGGGGCAATGGGTCCGCTCCAGGATCGCCGCAATCTGGGTGTTGCCCCCGGGAGGCATGTTCAGGGTGATGTCCAGGTCGTAGGGTGTGGGGTTGGGCCGGTCGGCGAGGTAGTAAAAGAGGTTGGCCCACGGCAGGATCAGCACGGGCCGGCCGGGTGGCACCGTGCGGTCGATCCCGGCCACGGCGGCGCGCATCATGGCGGCCGCGCCCGGCGCCACCCGCAGGCCGGCCGTGAGGGGCACACCGATGGGCACACCGCCCCCGCGGAAGTGCCACCCCAAACCCCGGGGCCAGGCGGCGGTCGTCAGCGCCAGCAGCAACAGCGCCGGCAGCGGCAAAAGCCAGCGCCGTCCCCCGCACAACCGCCACAGCAGCCAGCCAAGCCCCAAAAAGGCGGGGGCCAGCGCGTAGTCGATGTGCACGAAGTCCGAACGCGGGTAGGCGATCGTCAGGGCGGCCAGCGTCAGGCACCAGGCCAGCACGCCCTCGGGCAGCCAGGGACGGCGGGTCACCGCCCCCGCCAGGAGCACGGGCACCCCGGCCGCCAACACGGCCTGGGGCAGGTACGTCACCAGGGCCTGCGCTCCGCCCCGCCCCCGCGAAAGCCCCGCCAGCAGCGGGCCCAGGGGCGGGTAGCCGATGCGGGCCGCCGCCGGGAAGTGCGCCAGGGCGAAGCCGACCGTATCGTACCAGAAGGCGCCCAAGGCCCCGCCCGCCCCGAGGTAGGCGACCAGGGCCGCGATCGGCCCGCCCAGGCCCATGGCGTAGCCGCGCACCCCCGGCCAGCCGCCGCGCCACAGCGCATACAGACCGAGGGCCGCGGCCGTGGCCAGGCCGACGTTCTGCTTGGTCAGCACCGCCGCCGCGGCCCAGATACCGGCCGGCCACCAGCGGCCCCGGCCGTCGGCCGCGCGCAGCGCCGCCCAGGCGGCCGTCAGTCCCAGCAGGATGACGTACCAGGAGTAGTTGGGCTGGGGCCACCAGGGGACACCCCAGGGGATGGCGGCCAGGGCGGCCAGCAGGGCGAGCGGCCGGCCGGCCAGACGGCGCCCCACCAAATACAGCAGGACAGCCGTCGCCACCCCGCACAGCAGATTCGCGGTGCGGCCGACGATCATGCCCGGGCCAAAAAGCGCGATCAGCAGGGCCTGCCAATAAAAGGCGAGCGGCGTGACCACCGTGAAGAAGTTGCGGTAGGGCACCTCGCCCTGAAGGATACGGCTCGCCAGCTGATACTCGAAGCCTTCGTCCAGGAGGTCCATGCCTGAGCGAAAGCTGTGCAGGTACACAAACAACGCCACCGCCGCCAACAGACACACGGCGGCCACATCGCCCCAGAGGGCCTCCCGGCGGGCGCTGGCCCACGCGGTGCGCAGACCCCGCCCAAGCGCCCGCACGCCGGCCACCCCCGGCTCGCGCCCTTCGGCACGCCATCGCCCGCACCTGCCACCCGACCCGATCCCAACGCCCTGGCCACGACCGGCCGCGCAAACCGCCGACACGCCGCCGGAGGACGACGGTCAGCGGCATGGAAACCAACGCCGGTCGGACGGACACGCGGCCCGATGGCGGGAGGTGATCGCCGTGGTCCCGCGAATCGACACGCACACGCACCTGGGCCGCCTGCGCCGCAGCGATCCCGGCCTGACCGCGGAGGGGTTGCTGGCGCGCCTGGACCAAATGGGCACCCACCAGGCGGTGGTGCTCGCCGTCGAGAGCCCGGAGGAACTCGACTACTACGTTCCCACGACCCAGGTGCTCGACGCCTGCGCCCGCCACCCCGACCGCCTGATCCCCTTTTGCGCCTGCGACCCGCGCCACCGCTACCCCGGGTCCTTCGACCCCTATCCGCTCCTGGCCGAGTATGCCGCCGCCGGCTGCCGCGGCTTCGGCGAAAACCTCTGCGGCCTCCCCATCGACGATCCCATGCAACGACGTGTCTATGAGGCCTGCGCCCGCCTGCGGCTGCCGGTGCTGCTCCACATCGACCGCTGGATCAACCGCGACGCGCCGGGCCTACCCGGACTGGAGCGCCTGCTGCGGGACTACCCGGAGGTGACCTTCATCGGGCATGCGCAGTACTTCTGGCGGGAGATCTCTGCCGAGGTCGACCCCCAGGCGTCCTACCCGACGGGACCGGTCGTACCTGGAGGCCGCGTCGAGACCCTGCTCAGCGGCCACCCCAACCTGATGGCGGATCTGTCGGCCCACTCCGGCTACAACGCCCTGGCGCGCGATCCGGCACACGCCGTCGGCTTCCTTGAGCGCCAGCGGCACAAGCTGCTGTTTGGCACCGACCTGCTGACCGCGGACCAGCGCATCGACATCGCGACGTTCCTGGACGACCTGCCGCTGTCCGCCGAGACCCGCCGGGCCGTCTACTTCGGCAACGCCGCCCGTCTGCTGCGCCTGCCGGATCCCCCCGCCGCCCCCTGACGAGGGCGCGCGGGGATCCGGCCCCCCGCCGCCACCCTATTCCCCCAGCTTCGCGAGGGTGGCCCGGTCCTTGGCCAGGATCGCAGTTACCGATCGCGGATCACGCCACCCCCGGCAACACCTGACGCGCGGCGCGGCGGCCGGTCCACAGATCCGTCAGCGGATTGGAAAACAGCCGCAGCAGCGTCGCTCGGAAAGGGCCCGGCACCCATAGGGCAGCCTCGCCCGGTCCGCCACCGCGACCAGCGCGTCGCCGCAACCGTCGATCCCCAGCCCAGCGTGCCACGGCGCCCTCCCCTGGCGCATGCAGGGCACGCATGCATTCCTGCCCACCAGACATGCACAGCGGTTGCGGTGCCTGCGTCGCGGTTGGGCGGGGCCCGGGGTCCGTCGGGGCGCATCGCCCCCGTCGCTGGTGCGGCCGGGGTCCCGCTACGGCGCGGCCGACCCGCCCACCGCCTGCGGATGCGCAAAGGACCGTGGTCCACGCGGCATTTCCACCGGAACCCGCTGCGAGGCGGACAACCCAAGCACGCCGGCCTCCACCGCGGCCCGGCGCAGCTCAGGCCCGGGATCCATATCGAACTGCTCACGCAGTTGGCGGCAGCCGGCGATGTACGCGGCGCGGGCCTGGACCGTCAGACCGCGCGCCGCCAGCGCCCGGACCACCAGCGCCTGGGCCGATTCGGCCACGGGATCCAGGTCGAGGGCTCGTCCGGCCCAGTGGATCGCGGCGTCCGGGCGACCGCCGCCCAGGCCCATCTCCGCCAAACGCGTCGCCGCCCCCACGGCCTCGGCCGTCAACCGCCACTGCCAGCCGGCGAAGGCGGCGTACCCCGACGCCTCTTCCGCCAGCCAGGGGCCGCGCACCCGCACCAACCCCCGGGCCAGGGCCTCAGCGGCCGTCGCCTCATCCGCGGCGGCCGCCGCCTGCCGCAGGGCCAGACGCAAATCGCCCACGTCCCATCGCACGCCCGCACGCGGCGACAGGCGGCAGCCGGAAGGACCGACCTCAAGGTATGCACTGGGGGCGCGGGGGGGCAGACCCGGCTGCAGCACCCGGCGCAGGGCGTGCAGCGTCACCCGCAGACTGGCGGCCGCCGAAGCGGCACCCAGTTCCGGCCACAGGGCCTCGGACAGCTGGACACGGCGAACAAAATGACCATCCGCCAGCAGCAGACACACCAGCAGGCGTCGCGCGGCCCCCCGCCGCCAGGCCCGGGCCGGCACCGGGACGCCGTCGCAGTAGAGACAAAAGCCGCCAAAGGTCTGCACATACACCCCGCAGGACGGGACGCCGTCCGCGTACGCCCCACGCGCCTCCGCCGTTGCGGCCAACCGTCCACGCCCCCTCCCGCCTGGCTGCCGCGAATCCCGCGGCCGTCCCCGATGGTTGTTCGCAGGCGGGACAGACCGTCCTGGGGGTGACAGACCCGGGTGGAAACCATCCCCATCACACGCAGCAGGGGCCGGGGAAGAGATCCCCGGCCCCTGCCGTATGGCGCCCCGCGATGTCTCCGCCTCACATGAAGTCGCGGAAGAGGCGGGCCACCCAGGTGGCCGCCTGGGCCCGGGTCGTCAGACCCAGCGGATCAATGGTGGTGGGCGTGACGCCCTTGACCAGTCCGTGGGCGACCGCAATCTGCATGTCGGTCAAGGCGTAGGAGTTGACCTGGCCGACGTCGGTGAAGGTGTTGTTCATCGTCTGCTGGCCGCTGGCGGCGTCCGCCGTCGACGCCCAGTGGTTTTGGAGCATGGCCCGCACGAACATGGTCACCAACTGCTCACGCGTGATCGGATCGTTCGGGCCGAAGGTCGTAGAACTGTATCCTTGGACGATCCCCTTGGAAGCCGCCGTCGCCACCGCCCCGTAGTACCAGGCGCCCTGGGGCACGTCCTGGAAGGTCACGGTGGCCTGGGTGTCCACGGGGATGTTCAGCATGCGCAACAGCATGGCCGTGAACTGAGCCCGGGTCACATTGCCCTGCGGCTGGAAGCTGCCGCCCGGGAAACCCTGGATCACGAACTTCGAGGCCATCAGGTCGACGTTGCTGCGGGCCCAAAAGCCCTGTGGCACGTCCGGGAACGTGGGTGCGACCTGCAGCAGCAGATCCGGCCCGCCAAGCGCGGTCAGCGGCACCTGCAAGGCCGTACCGTTCCAGTTCCCACCGAGGAAACTCAGGGATCCGCCGCTGCCCAGAGCCATCAGGTCCAGCTTCGCCGGGTCCGTATACTTGGCGGAAGTTTGACCGAGGTGGACCAATGCCGCGATGGGCTGGGACACGCTGCTGACCGCCGTGCCGTTGACTTTGACCACAAAGTCAAAGCCCAGCCCGGCGCTTTGCTCGTACGCGGCCAGGTGCGAGGACGACAGCAGCTGCGTGGCCGCCGGGGCGGCGAACTCCACCACCTCGAACTGCACGGTGCCGCTGCTGCCAAAGGCGCCGGCCGGCACCTGCAGGGTGAGGGCTCCGTCGGACGTGGTCAGGGTCTGGGCCCCCACGGCACTGAACGACTGGTCCAGCACCACCGTGCCCTGGGCCCCGTCGACGGTCACGCCCGATCCGACCGACGGTGCCCCTCCGGAGGAGACCGGCACCCCACCCCCGCCGCCTGTAACGCCGCTGGGGGAGGACACCGTCACGGGAATGGAGCCGTAGTCGGCAAGGTTCGCGCCGGCCGATGTCAGATGGAGCATGTAGGATCCGGCCACGGACGCGTTCAGGTTTGCATACACCGTCCCGCCGACGGTGGCGGCGTAAACACTCGAACCCACCTGCGTCTGCGTTGCGCCGCCGGCCGTCGCGGTCAGCCCGCTGGACGGGGTGAGCACCACCAGGGCGCCGTTGGAAACCGCCCCATAGGTCGCGTTGTACACCGAAACGGCGACGCTGCGGGACGCGCCGGCCGTGAGTTGGATCCCCGACGGCGCCGTCACCTCACTGGGCATGACGGCGGGCAGGCTCAGCGTGAGGCTTGACTGGTACGTGGACGTCGACACGGTCGCGCCGCTGTACACGGCCTGGGCCGTGCGCTGTTGGGTCGTCGTGCCGCTGCCGACGATCGTGAACGGGCCTGGCGTACCCTCCGTCAGCGTGTAGGCCCCGGAACCGGCGGACTGCCCGGCCACGACCGTGCCGTCGGGGGCAATCGCTTGCACGCCGGTTAACGTGCCTCCCTGACCGCTGACGTGGATCGTGTAGGCCGTCTGCGCCATAGCCGCGGCAGGCACCAACAGCATGGCGACCGCCGTCAGCGCGGCCAGCACGGCACCGCGCAGCGAGCCTCGGTGTCTGGTCTTGCGCAAACTCTCCTCTCCTCCTCTTCCTCCCGTCTGCCGCTACCCTCTCTCTTGCGTCGCCCGCCTCCATCGGGCCAACGCCGCGCCCGCCGGGCCACCGCCTCCGGCGCCCACCGGAACGCGCACGCCCATAAGGCATAGCAAACCGCCGTTACCGCGGCGTTACCACGGAACGCACCGGCCGGCGCGTGGCCGGACGTGTCGCGCCCAACGTCCGACCGACGCGCTCGTGACGAGTCCGGCCAGCAGCCGGCGACGCCCTGCGAGCACCACCAGGGCGAGCGGGGCGAGGGTGCAGGCCGCCGCGGCCATCCTCACATTCCAGGGAGTCGCGCCGCTGTGTCGCGCCAGCAGCCCGGCCAGGGCGATGCTCCGCGTGTACGTGCGCGGCGCATTGAGGTAGATCAGCGGACGCATGAAAGCATTCCACCCCGTGCTGAACGAGAGGATGGCCGCCACTGCGATGGACGCCCAGGCATTGGGCATGATCACCGACCACCAAGTCGCCAGGCGCCGGCACCGTCGATGCGCGCCGCCTCCTCCAACTCCAGCGGCAGGGTGCGAAAAAACTGCCGATACCGAAAGATCGTGAACGGGGTGCCGAAGCAGGCGGGCACGATCAGGGGGTAATCGGTGTTGATCCAGCGCCGGGCACGAAAGAGCAGGAAGGTCGGTACCAGGGTCGCGAGTTCCGGCACCAGCATTCCCGCCAGGCAGACCACAAACAGCGCGTCGCGCCCCGGGAAGCGACCGCGCGCGAAGCCGTAGCCAGCAAGGACCGAGGCCAGCACATGGCCCGCGGTCGCCGGAACCACGATGCGCAGCGTGTTGTTCAGATCGCGCAGCAGGGGAAACATCGCCCACATCGCCGCGAAGTTGCGCACGTGGGGCGGCCATGACGGCCACCGCCCGAGCGCCACCCTGGCCACGACCGGCCCGGCCCCCACGGCCCGCCTCATCAACCCCCCACCTCGTAGTGCACGCGGCGGCGGGTCAGGGCAAAGACCGCCCCGACCAACGCAAGCACAACCGCAAAGAACAGTCAGGCGATGGCTGCGGCGTAGCCCATGTGAAAGTCGCGCCAACCCACCCGGAACATGTACAACGGCAGGGTGGGGATGCTGTTGTCCGGCCTCCCGCCGGTCATCACATGCACCTGGGCAACCCCCTGCCCACGCCGCACCGCCGGGGCCCCCTCACCCCCCCGCCACGTCGTCCAGCGCGCGGCGCAGGCTGCCGACCATCGCGCCCGCGAGGGCGGCCCGCTGCGCGGGCGTGGCGCCGGGCCCGAGGTCCGCCAACGCGCCCACGATCCAGGACGCGACGATCACCCCGTCGGCGAGCGCGGCCGCAGCCGCGGCCTTCTCGGGACCGTCGATACCGAACCCGACCAAAACGGGCAGGTCGGTCACGCGCCGCAAACGGGCCACGGTCGCCGGCACCCGCTCCAGGGTGTCGGCCCGCGGACCGGTGACCCCGGCCACCGACACACAATAGACGAAACCGGACGCGGCACCGGCCACCGCCGCGAGCCGCGCGTCGGTCGACGTCGGGGCCGCAAACCCCACAAGGTCGAGGCCGCGGCTGCGGCAGGCCGCCCCCAGGGGCGTCGTCTCCTCCAGCGGTAGATCCGGAACGACCAGCGCGTCGACACCCGCCGCCGCCATCGCCGCGACGAATTCCAAATAGCCGCGCTGCAGGAGCGGATTCACATAGCTCATCAACGCCAACGGGCAATCCACCGCATCCCGGATGGCGCCGACGACCGGCGCCATACCACCCACGCGCAGGCCACCGGCCAGCGCCCGCCCACCGGCCGCCTGAATGATGGGCCCGTCGGCCAACGGATCCGAAAAGGGCACACCCAACTCGACCGCGTCCGCCCCGGCGGCGGCCATCGCCCGCACCACCGCCAGGGAGGTCGCGACGTCCGGATCCCCAAGCATCGCATACGAAACCAGAGCCTTGCGCCCGGCCGCCCGGCAGGCGGCCAGCGCGGCACCAAGCCCCGGCCGCCCCCGCTCCATGCCGCCGCGCCCCCCCTACCTCAGCCGCGTTCGGCGCGCACCACGCGAGCGGCGGCCACCATGTTGCGCAGCGCCGCGGTCGTCTCCGGCCAGCCGCGGGTCTTCAGTCCGCAGTCGGGGTTCACCCAAACGTGCTCGCGCTGAAGCACCGCCAGGGTCTCGCGCAGCAGCCCGACCATCTCGTCCACCGCAGGCACCCGCGGTGAATGGATGTCGTAGACGCCGGGGCCGATGCCCTTGTCGTAGCCATGCTCCCGAAACACCCGCAGCAGTTCCGCCCCGGAGCGGGCGTTTTCGATGGAGATGACATCGGCGTCCAGCGACGAGATCGCGTCGATAATATCCGCGAACTCTCCATAGCACATGTGCGTATGGATCTGGGTCCGGTCCTCGACCCCGGCGGCCGACAGGCGGAAGGCGGCCGTCGCCCACCGCAGGTACTCCTCCCACTCGCGCTTGCGCAGCGGCAGGCCCTCGCGCAGCGCCGGCTCGTCGATCTGGATCGCCGCGATCCCCGCGCGCTCCAGGTCGCACACCTCATCGCGGATGGCCAGGGCAATCTCCTGGCAGGTGCGTTCGCGACTCTGGTCGTCGCGCACAAACGACCACTGGAGGATGGTCACCGGACCGGTGAGCATCCCCTTGACCGGCCTGCGGCTGCAGCCCTGGGCGAAGGCGGACCAGCGCACGGTCATCGCGCGCGGTCGACGCACCGTCCCATACAGGATCGGCGGCTTGACGTAGCGACTGCCGTAGGATTGCACCCAGCCGTGCCGCGTGAAAAGGAAGCCGTCCAACTGCTCGCCGAAGTATTCCACCATGTCGTTGCGCTCGAACTCACCGTGCACAAGCATGTCCAGACCGATCTCTTCCTGGATCCCCACCGTGCGGCGAATCTCCGCCTCCACGGCCTCAGTGTAGGCCGCGTCCGAAAGCTCCTTGCTGCGCCACTGCTGGCGCAGTTGGCGCACCTCGGCCGTCTGAGGAAACGAACCGATCGTCGTCGTCGGCAGCGTCGGCAGGCCCAGGCGCTCGGCCTGGGCGGCGGCGCGCACCGCATAGGCGCTGCGGCGACGGAAATCCTGCGGAGCCAGGTCCGCCACCCGCTGGGCCACCGCGGGATCGTGCAGGCGGTGCGCGCTGCGTCGCCGCTCCAGGGCGGCGGCGTTGGCGTCCAGCGCGGTCGACACGGCCCCCGCACCTTCGTTGAGCGCGCGGGTGAGCACGACCACCTCGTCCAACTTCTGACGGGCGAACGCCAACCAGGGCCGAACCTCCGGGTCCAGACCCCGCTCAAGCTTGAGGTCCATCGGCGCGTGCAGCAGCGAGCACGACGGCGCCACCTGCAGGTGATCCGGTCCGACCATTCCGGCCAGTTCCTCCAGCAGGTGCATGCGGGCGCGCAGGTCGCTGATCCAGACGTTGCGGCCGTCCACCACACCGGCGATGAGCGTCTTGCCCCGCGGCCAGGCGGAGCGGACCTTGGCCAGGTTGCCCGCGCCGCGCACGAAGTCCAGCGCGATGGCGTCCACGGCCAGCCCCGTCAACGCACCGTACGCGCCGTCCACGTCGCCGAAGTACGTGGCCACGACAAAGCGCGTGTCCCCGCCGCGCGCCCGGTCCAGGGCGGCGTAGCACTGACGCAGCGCCGCCAGTTCGGCCGGCGTCCGGTCCTGCACCAGACAGGGCTCGTCGAACTGGATCCAGCGGGCACCCCGGCGCGACAGCTGCCGGACCACCTCGGTGTACACCTCAAGCACCGCGTCCAAGTGGTGGGCCAGCGGGTCGAGCCCGTCCACCTTGGCCTTGCCGAGCAACAGGTAGCTCAGCGGCCCCAGCAGCACCACCCGCGCCTCAACCCCGGCCGCCTGGCCGGCCTCCAACGCGCGCAGCGGCTTGTCGCTGGCCAACCGAAACCGCTGGTCGGCGACGAACTCCGGCACCAGGTAGTGGTAGTTCGTGTCAAACCACTTGGTCATCTCCAGCGCCGACGCGTCCAGGCCCGGACGCTGCACCCCGCGTGCCATCGCAAAGTACGTGGCGAGGTCGACCCCCTCGGCCTGGGCATCCCAGTGGAAGCGGTCGGGGACCGCCCCGACCAGGGCGGTGGCGTCCAACACGTGGTCATATAGGGAAAAGTCATTGACCGGAACGATGTCGATGCCGGCCTGCCGCTGGGTGGCCAGACCCGCGGCAACCAACTCGTCCGCCACGCCCTCCAGCGACGCGGCCGTGAGTTCACCGGCCCAATGCCCCTCCAGGGCCCGCTTGAGCTCGCGACGCGCGCCGATGCGTGGATACCCGAGGTTGGTCGAGCGGATCACGCCTTCGTCCTCCCCAGAAAACGGCCCTGTGCGGGCCGCTCGTGATGACGGTTCCATGGCTACTTGGATCCGATCTGGAGCGCCACGGTGCTGCGGCCATGCCCCGCCCGTCCAGCGAACGGGCGGTCCAGCGCCGTTCGACCCCGTCCGGTCCATTTCCTGTGGGCGTGCCCGGGGACACACCGTGCCACCGTACCGGTCGACGCATGGTACCACGGCGGTCTCCGGCCGCGCCATCCACTCCAAGCGGCGGAGCCGGCAGGGGCCGAGTCCCAGGCGCGCCGCACGCAAACCGGCTCGTCGCTCCGCCGACGCGGCCGGCGCGGCGAGCAGTGATCCGGACCCGGCGCGGCGAAGTGGGGCCCGGCGCACGATGGCCGCGCAGCGGGCGTCCGACAGGGCGGGAGCACGCGCCCTCGCGCGGGCTTCACACCAGGGGGGATAAACCGTTGCCGACGGCGCGGCTGCGCAAGGTTTTGGTGGCGAACCGCGGCGAGATCGCCATTCGTGTCTTTCGGGCCTGCACGGAGCTTCAGATTCCCACGGTGGCGGTGTACGCCCACGAGGATCGCTACGCCCTGCACCGCGTCAAGGCGGATGAGGCATATGAGATCGGGCGCGGCCGGTCGCCGGTGGAGGCCTACCTCGACATCGACGGCCTCGTTGCCCTGGCCGCGGCCAAGGCCGTGGACGCCGTGCACCCCGGCTACGGCTTCCTCTCCGAAAGCGCACCCTTTGCGCGGGCCTGCGCTGCGGCCGGCATCGCCTTCATCGGCCCACGGCCCGAGCACCTTGAGCTGTTCGGCGACAAGGCGGCAGCCCGGCGGTGCGCCGTCGAAGCGGGCCTCCCGGTGGCGCCCGGCACCTCCGCGCCGGTCGACGACGAGGCGGCCGCGCTCGCGGCGGCGCGCAACATCGGCTTTCCGCTCATGGTCAAAGCCGTGTTCGGCGGCGGCGGCCGCGGCATTCGGCTGGTGCGCGACGAGACCGGGTTGCGAGCGGCACTTCAGGCGGCGCGCTCCGAGGCGGCGGGGGCCTTCGGCCGGGGCGCCGTCTACCTTGAGGCCGCAATCGCAGGCGCCCGCCACATCGAGGTCCAGGTATTGGGTGACGCCCGCGGCCAACTCCTGCACCTTTGGGAGCGCGACTGCTCCGTGCAGCGCCGCAGCCAGAAGCTGGTCGAGGTGGCGCCCGCGGTCGGATTGGACGCCGCGACGCGCGGGCGCATCGCGGCGGCCGCCGTGCGCCTCATGGCGTCCGTCGGCTACGTCAGCGCCGGTACGGTCGAGTTCCTGCTGGCGCCCGACGGCCAGTTCTATTTCCTGGAAGTCAACCCGCGCATCCAGGTGGAGCACACCATCACGGAGTTGGTCACGGGCGTCGACCTCGTGCAGGCGCAGCTGCGCATCGCCCAGGGGTACGGCCTGGGCGATCCGGAGATCGGCCTGCCCGACCAGGCCGCCGTGGCGTGCCGCGGCTTTGCCATCCAGTGCCGGGTCACCGCCGAGGATCCCAAGAACGGCTTCATGCCGGACGTCGGACGCATCCTCACCTACCGCTCCCCCGGAGGCTTTGGCATCCGCCTGGACGGTGCGGGGGCGGAGGCCGGCGCCGTCGTCTCGCCGCACTTCGACTCCCTGCTGGTCAAGTGCTCCGCCTGGGCGCCGACCTTCCCGGGCGCCGTGGCCAAGATGCGCCGTTCACTCGGCGAGTTCCGCATCCGCGGCCTGCGTACGAACCTCGGCTTCCTGCTCGAAGTCGTCGGCCACCCCCGTTTCCGCGCCGGACAGGTAGACACCGGGTTCGTGGACCGCAGCCCCGAACTGCTCTCCTACCCCGCGGCCCGGGACCGCGGCAACAAGCTCCTGGCATACATCGCCGAAGTCACCGTCAACGGCGGTGGAAACGGCGCGGCCCAACCGACCCGCACCACGTCCGACCGAGCGGCGGCGGTGACCGGCGCCCCACCGGCGCGCGGCCCGGTCCCGTCGGGTCTGCGGCCGTTGCTGGCGCGCGAAGGGCCGGCGGCCGTCGTCCGGCGATTGCGGGAGGACCCCCGGCTCCACATCACGGACACCACCTTCCGCGACGCCCATCAGTCCCTGCTCGCCACGCGCGTCCGCACCCGCGATCTGGTGGCGGCGGCGCGGACGGCGGACTACTTGGACGGCGTTTTCTCCGTGGAAATGTGGGGAGGCGCCACGTTTGACACCGCGTTGCGCTTCCTGCGCGAATCCCCGTGGAACCGCCTGGCCGCCCTGCGGGCCGCCCTGCCGCACACCCTCCTGCAGATGCTGTTGCGCGGCGCCAACGCGGTGGGGTATGCGAACTACCCCGACGGGGTGGTGCGGGCCTTCGTCGCGGCCGCCGCGGACGCCGGCATCGACGTCTTTCGCATCTTTGACAGCCTCAACTGGATCGAAGGCATGCGGGTGGCCATCGAAGCGGCCTTGGAAACCGGCCGGCTCGTCGAAGGATCCCTTTGCTACTCGGGCAACTGCGCCGATCCCGCCGAGGACCTCTACACCGTCGAATACTACGTCGGGCTCGCGCGCCAGCTCAAATCGCTGGGCGTGCACCTGATCGGCATCAAGGACATGGCCGGACTGCTGCGCCCCGCGGCCGCCACCCGGCTGATCCGCGCCCTGCGCCAGGAAGTGGGGCTTGCCGTCCACCTCCACACCCACGACACCGCCGGCACCGGTGTGGCCACGGTGCTCGCCGCGGCCGAGGCGGGCGTGGAGATCGCCGACGCGGCCGTCGCCTCCATGGCCGGCGGCACATCGCAGCCCAACCTGACCGCCGTCGTGGCCGCCCTGCGGGGGGGCCCGCGCGACACCGGCCTGTCGCTGGACGCCTGCGACCGCGCCGCCGAAGGCTGGACGGCGCGGCGGGCGGCGTACGCGGCCTTCGAGGGCCCAGCCGGCGCCGGCGCCTCCGGTGTCTACCGCGCCGAAATGCCCGGCGGCCAATACACCAACCTGCGCGCCCAGGCCGCGGCCCTGGGCATGGAGGGGCGGTGGGAGGAGATCGTCACCGCCTACCAGGCCGTCGACCGTCTGCTGGGCCGGATCATCAAGGTGACCCCGAGCAGCAAGGCAGTCGGCGACTTTGCCCTCTTCCTGGTGCAGCAGGGGATCGACCCGGAGGCGCTCGGCGAATCGGCCCTGGCCACGGCGGCCGGCCAGGAGCGCGTCGCCCGGTTCGACTTCCCGGAGTCCGTCGTGCAACTGCTCGGAGGCCAAATGGGGCAGCCCCCCCGACCGTTCCCTCCCCTGCTGCAGGCCGCCGTACTGAAGGGACGCCCCCCTGCGGCCCACCGCCTCGGCGCGGTGCTGCCGCCCATCGACCTTGAGGCGGTCCGGGAGGCGCTTTCCACGAGCGAGGGCCGCCCGGCATCCGCCCAGGACGCGCTCACCTCCGTGCTGTATCCGGAGCCCTATCGGCTGCTGCGCCGGCACCTGGAGCAGTATGGAGACACATCCGGATTGGACACCGAGACGTTCTTCACCGGCATGCGCCCGGGCGATGAAACCGAGGTGGACATCGAACCGGGCAAGACCCTCGTGCTGCGGCTGACGGCGATCGGCGCCGCAGACAGCGACGGCCGGCGCGTGCTGCAATTCGAACTCAACGGCACGGCGCGCGCCATTGCCGTCGTCGATCGCACCATCGGCATCGGCGGCTCGGCCCGGCGCACGGCCGACCCCGCCGACCCCGACCAGGTGGCAAGCCCCATGCCGGGCAACGTGATCCGCGTCGAGGTGGAGCGCGGGGCCGAGGTGGCCTCCGGCGACCCGTTGCTGGTGCTGGAGGCCATGAAGATGCAGACGGTGATCCGCGCCCCCCACGGCGGCCAGGTGACGGCCGTCACCGTGGTCAACGGGGATGCCGTCCGGGCGGGCGACCTGCTGGCGGTGGTACGGCGCCGGCCCGCGGGTGAGCCTCCGCGGGGCGGCGCCCCGGCTGCGACGTGAGGGAGGCGGGGCGGGCCGCCCTCTGCTCACCCCGCCTCGGCCGGCACCGTCGCCAGGGTATCCAGGTGGCAGCCCTGGGCGGTGAACCGATAGCTCCACCCCGACGGAACCTGCAGGACCACGGTCTGCGGAGCCGCCGCGGTCGACGGATCCGGGACCCGCTGCGTCGCGACCGTTTGCAGGGTCGACCCGGCACCCAACTCGACCACCACCGCCGGCACCGCCCCGGCGCGCGTCGGGCCGGCGCCGTGCGCGTACGCAGCCAGATAGAGCGTCACCGCATAGGGCGCCTCATTGCGGTAGGTGTTGCCGCTGACCGGCGCAGCGCCCGCGCCGGTCGGCGTCGGCGCATCCACCGCACCGCTGTTCCCGAAGACGCGATCGCCATACTTGGCCGAAAGCCCGGAATGGAAAAGGTTCAGGTTGCCCGAGAGGGAGTTGCCAAACACCAGATTGCGGCCACGATTGGCCTGCGCGGTACCGACGTCGTAGCCGATACCGCTGCTGGTGGTCCCCGTGTTTCCAATGTCGTTGCCACAGATGATCGAGCCGATGCCGGCGGCGTAGATGCCCCCCGTGCTGTGATTGAAGGAGGTATTGTGGATAAACCGCAGGCGGGAAGGCTTTCCGGCCTGCTTTGCCACGAAGTCCACGAAGTTTCCGGCCCCGTTCAACCAAGAACAGCCGGACACCAGACAATCCTGCTGGCCGCCGCCGCCGATGTTGTCGTAGTGGACCTTGGCATCCGGCTGACCACACTCCTCAAACACGCACTGCAGCAGCACACTGGACGATGGGGGCTGAAAGCCGTAGCCGGCGGGCCGGTAGAAACGCACGCGCTCAAACACGTGGTAGCGGCCGGCGGGGGGGGCAAAGTTCGACGCGCCCGTGAAGGGCTGGGGCAGCGAAACCAGGGCCCCGTGGCCTCCCGCGGTGCGCTGGGGTACCGTGCCGCCCGCGCCGACGTAGTTCCCGTCGAGCGTCAGGTCCCGCAGCACCACCGCCGCAACCACCGTGGCACCCTGGTAGCCGATCATGCCGTTGTATTGGTACTGGGGATGGACCGCCCGCAGCGTCGTGGCGTCCATTCCCTCACCGAGCAGGACGCAGGTGTGGCTGGCCACTGCGGTCTGCGGCGCGGGCAACAGAATCCCGTCCACGCGGTACGTGCCGGCCGGCAGCCAGACCACGCCGCCGGAGGCCTGCTGGGCGTAGATCGCCTTTTGAATCGCCGCCGTGTCGTCGGTGCTCCCGTCGGCGACGGCCCCGTAATCGCGCACGTTGAAGACCTGATACCGCGATCCCCATCCCGAGGTCGTACCGCTGGCGGCCCCGCCGCTGGAGGCGGAGGCGCCGCAGGCCTCCACCATGGTCGCCGCCACCAGCGCCCCCACACCCGCCACACCAAACCGCAGCAGGTCCCGCCGCCGGTCCTCTCCCACCTGCCGATCCCCCTTCACCCGACCGTCCGCCCCGCGACCGAAAGGCCGCGCCTCACTTGGCGAGCGTGAGCTGTCCCCAGCCGGCCGGCGCCTGCTCGTTGGAGCCGTGGATTCCCCAGGCCAGCAACTGGTTTTGTCCCTTGCCGCTGTATGCGTCCGCGGCGACGTTCACCCCGATGCGCTGGCCCGTGCCGGCACTGGTCCCAAGCACCGTCCACGGCACCGTCAGCAGTGTGTCGTAGCCGGACCCCGTCTTGGCGACCGTGGCCAGCACCCCGCTGACCGTGCGGCCGCTGGTGTGCCAGATGCTCGCGGGCTGGGCGGCCGGCACGACAAACTGCACCTCGTGGGTGCCCATGGTGGTCCCGGAGCTGTTGCTGCCGCTGAGGTAGGCCTCCATGGCATCGGTGGTCCAGGGCGCCGTGGGGTCGAGCGTGCTGGCGATGCCCTTGGGGGTTTTGACCTTCTCCAACAGAAACAGGTCCTTGGCGTCCCACACGGCCGCGAAGGAAGCGCTGAAACCGGAGGGCATGGCCCCGGCCATGTTCGTCGCCACCGACTGGAAGGTCGCCTTACCCCAGCAGGCCGCCTTGACCCCGCTCGGGGTGCAGTAGTGGGCGGTCACCTGCGGCGCGCTGGAACGGGCTGGATTCGCCTGGCTGACCGGCTGCGGACCCTTGGGGGCGGACTTGGCGGCCGGACCGCCGCAGGCCGCCAGCAGGCCACCCGCCAGCAGCGGGACCAGGGCCCAGCGCATCCGGCCCTTCACCTGGGTCACCGATCGCTTCGACCGTTCGACCGCGTCCTGCGTAAGTCCCCGTGCAGCGTCCACGATGTCGCGCCCTCCCCATCCGGCAGCCCGCCCGCGGATCCCACCCGCGCCGCGAGACACCGAACGACTTCGCGGGCAACTTCCCGCGACGCCGGCGCTCGCCTTTGCCTGCCACGGCCCTGGGGTTGCACGACAGGGACATCTACGGACGATGCCTGCGCTGGAAGCTGGCCGGCCCCTGGCCGAACGCCTGCGAAAAGACGCGGGTGAAGTGGTGAACGTCGCGATAGCCGACGCGCGCCGCGACGTCCTTCACCGGCAGGTCACCGCCGCAAAGCAGGGTCGCCGCGGCCCGCAATCGCTCGCGCTGCACGTATTGCCCCAGAGACAGGCCGATCTGCGACCGCACCAGCCTGGACAGATGGCGGCTGGACAACCCGACCTGGGCCGCGACGGCCGCCGGGCTCAGTCGCTGCTGCAGGTGGGCGTCGATATACCCAAGGGCCCGCGCCAGCGGACCGGCGGCCGGCGGCGATTCCCCCGCCTCCCCGTCGCTGACCGCGGCCACCACCAGCGGCAACGCCTCGGCCAGGTCCCGCAACACGGCCACAAACGGACCCCATCCCGAACCCAAGAGGCCGGCATCGGTCAGACCAGACGGTCGCCCCGGCGCCGCGCCCGCCGCATCCCCGCCGTCCGCCGTGACGAGGTTACCCACCACGCGATCCCCGTGCCGCGGGGAAAGCCCGGAGGCATGGATGCGGATGTTCTGCAAGGTGTTGCCCAGGACCAGGTTATGGCCGCGGTTGCAGGGCAAGGTCCGCGCGTTGTAGCCGACGCCGGCGCCGGCGTTGGCGTCGTTGCCCATGGCGTTGAAGGCGATGACGCTGCCCAGGCCCGCCGCATACAACCCGCCGACCCGATGCCGCTCGACCACATTGCAAAGGAAGCGGACCCGCGAGGGCTGATCGGCGCGGCTGGAGGCAAAGTCCACGCAGTTGCCGGCGCTGCCGGTCCACGTGCAGCCGCATACCAGGCAATCCTGCAACCCCGCCCCGCCGATGCTGCAGTAATGAAGGGTGGCATCCGGCTGCCCGCAGGCCTCGAACACACAGTCCAGGAACACAGCCGCCGCGGCGGGCATCACCGCGTATCCGGACGGCCGGTAGAACCGCACCCGCTCGAAGCGGTGGTGCAAAGCGGCTCCACCACCCCATGCCGGACATCGGTCCGAATCTGTGAACGGGTGCGGCAGAGAGACCAGCGCCCCCGCACCGTCCTGGGGCTGGGAAACCCCACCGCCGGCCACGCCGCGGTAGCTGCCGTCCAGGGTGAGGTCGGTCGCGAACACCTGGGCGATCACCGCGCCGCCGCGGTGCCCGAGCAGACCGTTGAACCGCAGATCGGCATCCATCCGCAGCGCGGTCGTGCCCATGCCGGCACCCCGCAGCGCGCAGGGACGGCTCGCCTCCCCCCGCGGCGGGGCGCAGACCAACGGCTCCCGCACCCGGTAGGTACCGGCGGGAAGCCACACGACGCCGCCCTGGCGCTGCTGAAGATGGATGGCGCGCTGGAGGGCCGGGGTGTCATCGTGCGCGCCGTCCCCGAGCGCGCCGCAATCCCGGACGTCCACGCGACGGTCCACATCCGCCGCCGCCAACGGCGCGGGCGGCGCCCCGACCGCGGCCTGCACCTGCCCACGGACCGCAGACACCAACGCCTGCAACTGGGCACTGAGGCGCAGCGGTTGCGCGAAGCCGTCCCGCGGCACTTCGACCATCGACGCCATGCCGCTCCGAACCGTCCCTTCCAAGTTAGGTCGGACAGCGGGCCGAACGCAACCCGACAAGCCCGGGGGTCGGGGCGACCCCTCCGCGGGGCGGACCCCGGCTCAGACGCCGCTTTGCGCCCCGATCCAGCCATGGTAGCGCCCCATCCAGTACGGCAGGAGGTAGTGAACACCATCCCCCTCCCGGCAGGCGTCACCCCCGTCGCACTCGTAGGGGTTGCCGTTCCAACGCGTCAGGGCCAGCTCGTCGTGGGGCAGCACCCGCGTGCCCTGCAGCCTGCCATGGCGGTCGGGAAGGGGGTCCAAGACCAGGTCGGCCCGGTGGTGGTTGCGCACCGGCCAGGCGATGGTGTCCTGCGGCAGGGCGCGCAGCGTCTGCAGCGCGTCGGGCAGGGCGGAGGCATCGCCGGTGTGGGCCGCATAGATGAAGTTCCACAGGGGGTTGCGTTCATCGCGCTCCAGCGCCCACACGGCGCGCAGGCTTTCCAATGCGGCGGCGCGCAGGGCGGGGTCGGTCTCGTAGCGCAACAGGGGGTCGTAGGACAGCATCGCCAACTCGTCGTCGGAGTGGTTGATCAACCCGGCCGGATCGGCGCGCACCCGACGCAGGTTTTCGAGGTAGCCGTGCTGACGGACCAGCACTTCCTGCTGGCGCGCGTAGGCGGCATCACCGGTGATCCGGGCCGCCACGCGCAGGTGCGAGAGGATCTCCAACGCGTTGAGCCCGCGGTCTCCCCAGCGTCCCTCCCCGCCGTTGATCGCCTCAGGATTCCAATACCCCCAGCGGGTGCGGTGGTCAAACTCCATGATCTGCAGGCCGTGATCCAGAATGTGCCCCAGGATGCGGCGCACCAGGGCGGCCACCCGGGCGCGGCCAGCGGCGTCGGCGACCAGATCAAAATACAGGCTGTATGCGTAAAAGTGGCCGACGATCTCGTCAGAACTGCAGTCGCCCTTCCAGCGCCAGCGGCCGTCGGCGCTCGGGTACCACGTGCCCCCGGGGTGTTGGTCCGCCGGCACGATGCACTTGGTGGGGTATCCCGGGATCGTGGTCACCGCCTCCAGCCACTCCAGGGCCCCAAAGGCGCGCTCGGCCTCCTGGCGCGCCGCGGCCTCGCCGGTCACCGCATAGCGGTAGCTCTGTGCGGCAAGATACAGGCCCGTCCAGAGCCCATCGTTATCCGAAAGGTCCGGCACGCTGCCGTCGGTGACTCCGGGCGCGGCGAGCCGGGCCTCTTCCACAAAGCACCCCAGGCGCAGATGCCGCTGGATCAGGCGGGATTGAAGGGCTTCGGCCTTCTCGGCGAGGCTGGTCGGGCCGACGGTCAACACCGCGGGACCGGCCGCCGTCGCCACGGCCAGCGTCTGTTCGCAGGCCGCAAGCCCCAGGACCGCATCGTGGGGCAACCAGCGCGGACCCTGGTGGTAGTGCCAGCCGTCGTGGCCACCGCGCACCAGGCCAAACGGGCCGCCGGCCCAAAGGCTGCCGTCGGCGGTGCGCGCCAGCCGCCACAGGTCGCGTTGCGGCAGGAGCCCGTCCCCGGGCGCCGGGCGGATGGTGCCGTCCGGGTCGAGCAACCGCAGACCGGCCGCGGTGGCGACCAGCCAACCCGCCCCCTGGGTGAGCAGGGCCCGCGCCGGCGTGTCATCCAGGTGCTCGGTGCCGTCGTCGCCGCACCAAAAGAGGCCCGCGTCGCTCGCCGCCCACCAACCGCCCGGGGCCGGCGTCAGGTCCCGTACGGCCCCGGGGAGGCGCCAGACGACCTTCGGCGCCGCGTCCACCTCCGCATCCAGGCAGCGACAGGCGACGCCCCCGTCCCGCAGACCGAGCCAAACAACCTGATCGCCCGGCGCGAGGACCAGCGGGGTGGCGCCGCCCACCGCATCGGCGTCCCATGCGAGTCGGGATCCCCGCGGGCCTATGTGGGCCAGGCCGTAGGGCAGACCCACCCAGCAGCCGTCCCCTGCGGCAAGCAGGCACCGCACCCCGGACCGCAGCAGGCCGCCTCCATCCCCCATGTCCACCCAACCGGCCGCCGACCCGGATGGCTCGAGCACCCCGTACCCCCGCAAACCCGCCACCCAGATGCGTCCGCCCACCCAGGCCACCGCCTGGGGGAGGATGCCACACCCCGGTCGCGCGGCCACCCATTGCGGCCAGGGGGTGTCCGCCGCCGCGCTCACACCCCCCACCCCCCGCCGAGCGGACGGCTGGGACCGCACCAACGGGGCGCATCCAGAGCCCAGGCCTCAAGGGCCGCCCGCCCCGCGTCATCCGGCAGGCCGCCGCCGCGACAGCCGATGTCGTCCAGCACACCCACCCGCCGCAGCAACCACTTGGCGCCGCCGGGATGGCAGGCGGCCAGGAGGGCGTCCAAAAAGACGATCTCCCGCGCCAGGGCCGCGCGCCGCGCCGTGTCGCCGGCTTGGTGGGCCGACCACAGGGCTCCGAGCAGGTCGGGCCGCACCGCGGAGGTGATGGTCATCGTGCCGCGCGCCCCGGCCTCCATGGCCGCCACCAGCAACGGGTTGTTGGCCTGGTACACGATCCCCTCCGGGGCGGCCTCCAGTTTGGCGGCCAGGCCGGCGTGCGTGCAGGTGGTGTCCTTGATACCCACGACACCCCACTGGCGCACCAATCGTCCGTAAACCGCCGCTGGAATGCCCTTTGGTTGGCGCCCCGGCCACTCATAGAGCAGGGTGGGCACCGCGCTCACGGACGCGAGCCGCGCAAACCATTCATACAGGCCGTTGTCATCCGGCCGGCGCGCGGGCGGCACAAGGACGACCCCCGCGACACCGCTGCGCGAGAGGCGGCGCACCTCCTCCACCTGGGATTCCAGGTCGGGCTCCAGGTTGCCCGTGGCGACCACCGCCGTGCCGGGGGACCGCGCCGCGGCCACCTCGGCAAGCCGCAGGCGCTCGTCGCTGGTCAGGGCCTGCATCTCGGCCGTGCCGCAGACGGCAAAGAGCCCCTGGCCACCAGAGACGCGGTGGTAGTCGACCAAGCGGTCGTACACCGGCCAATCGATCCCGCCGCCCGGTACAAACGGTGTCACCAGCAACGTGAAACTCCCGCTGAAGTCCAGCCGTCTCACCCTCACAGCCCCTCGGGCCGGCATTTGCTTCGCCCACCGTGGGCCGTCCCCTGTCGATCACCGCACGCCCTGGCGGCACGGTGCTTCGGCCGCGGGAAAACCGCGATGGACGGCGAACCGTGCGAAGGCGAGGCCCCGCCAGGCCCGCGCACGGGAAGGCGAAAGGCGAAAGGCGAAAGGCGAAAGACGAAAGACGAAAGGAAGACGGGCGTGGCCAGCCATGGCGGAATCCTCGGCGCCATTGACTTTGGCGGCACCAAGACCGCCCTGGCGCTGGTGGCGCCCGGCGGTAGCGTGCTGCACCGGGAGCGGGTGCCCACCCCGCCGCGCCCCACACCGCACGACATGGCCGACCTCCTGGCCGAGCGCTTTCAGCGGCTGTGGACGGAGGCCGGCCGGCCGCCGCTGCGGGCCCTCGGGGTGGCCGCCCCCGGTCCGGCGGATCCCGCGTCCGCCGTCCTCCACCGGGCCTTCGATTGGGGCTGGCGGGACGTGCCGCTGGGCGCCTTGCTGGCCGAACGGCTCGGCCTACCCATCCGACTGGACAACGACGTCAACTGCTGCACGCTGGCCGAGGGGCGGTTCGGGGCCGCGCGCGGCCGGCGGACCTTCTTTTGGCTGCAGGTAAGCACCGGCGTGGGCGGCGGCCTGGTCGTCGACGGCCGGCTGCATCGGGGCAGCGGGGGTATGGCTGGAGAGATCGGCCACATCGTGCTGGAAGAGGATGGACCACCCTGCGCCTGCGGCCGGCGCGGCTGCCTTGAGGCACTGGTCAGCGGCCCGGCCATCCTCCGCCGCTACCGCGAGGCGGGCGGGCGGGCGGCGCACACACAAGACGTGTTCACCGCGGCCGCGCAGGGAAACGAGCAGGCCGCGAGCCTCCTCAGCTCGGTGGCGCGGGACCTGGGCCGGGCGGTCGCCATCACGGTGAACCTGATCGATCCCGAGTTGATCGTCCTGGGCGGCGGCGTGATCACCGGCTTCGCGCCGTATCTGGAGGCGACCCGGGCCGTGGCGCGGGCGCGCGTCCTGCGGGACGTCGACACGGACCCGACCGCCGCCGTCCCCCTGTGCTGCACCACCCTCGGGGGCGATGCGGCGCTGCTCGGTGCCGCCGCCCTGGCGGCCACCCGCCGGCCGGCGGCCCGCTGAAACGGATCACGGCCGGACGTGTTGCGAATACGGGCCACGCAAGGGAGGAAGGGCGCGGTCCGGCCCACGGCTGAGGCCAGGGGCTTGGCGGCCGCGCCACAGCGGGATGACGACCGAGGGCACACCGGCCCAGGACTCTCTGGCCCGGTATTTCACCTGGTACGCGGCGGAGTATGACCGGGCACGGGCCGGCGTCGGCGCGGCGGACCTGGAGCGGTTGTATACGGAGCTGGAACGGGTGCGGCGCGAGGGGCGCCAGCTGTTTGTGCTGGGTAACGGCGGCAGCGCGGCGGCGGCATCCCACTGGGCCTGCGACTTCGGCAAGGGCGCAACCGTCCCCGGCCAGCGGCGCTTCCGCGTGCACAGCCCGGGGGAACAGCTCTCGTGGCACACGGCCCTGGCCAACGACATCGCCTACGCGGACGCCCTGGCCGAGCAGCTGCGCAACTGGATCGATCCGGGTGACCTCGTGATCGCCCTGTCGGTCTCCGGCAACTCCGAAAACCTGGTGCGGGCCGCCGAGGTGGCCCGGGCGGCCGGGGCGCACCTGGTCGCGATCGTCGGCGCCGCCCGCGGCCGTTTGGCCGAGATGGCCGACCAGGCCCTGGTGCTGGATTCGCACGACTATGGGGTCGTCGAGGATCTCCACATGACCATCAACCACGTATTGAGTCAGTTTCTTCGCGCCCGGCTGGCGTCCGCGCCGACGGGGGGCGACGGCCCACTCCAGGACTGACGCGACGCGCGCGGGCACCCCGCAGCCGCCGCGCGCGCGGATCGGTGGTGCCGGTCCGGGCGGGCTTCGGGAAAGGGAGGGGCGACGACGGCACGCAGGCGAGGTGTACCCGGACCGATCGGGCTGCCGGTGTTCGGTTGTGCCCCTACCTACCAGCGCAAGCCGCTGCGACTGCGGACACCGGTGGCGCGACGCCACGGGCCCGTCGCCCGCATCCCCACGCCGCGCCGCCGCCAGGTCCACCTGCTTTCCGCACCCGAGGCCGGCGGCCAGGTGCTGGTCGCCAACGCCGCCAACCACACCCGCCGAGAACGCAACCTGCCGGCGACCGCCTTCCTGGGTGACGGCCTGCCCAGCCGCGACGGAGAAGACCACCGACGCCAGCGCGCCCTGGTGCAGCCGGCCTTCGGACGCCGACGGGTCGAGGCCTATGCGCCGGGGATGCTCGACCCCACCCGGCTTGCCGGCGACTGGTCCGACGCGGACGTGGTCGAGATGCACACCGCCATGCAGCGACGCACGCTGGCGATCGTCGCCCGCGCCATCTTTGACGTAGATCCACAAGAACAAGGCGATGCCCTCGGCGCCGCCTTTGGGGTGTTGCTGGCCGACCGCCGCCGCGCCGAAGCGTCGGACCGCGGCGACATCGTCTCGGCCCTGCTGCGGGCCCAGGGCGAAGGTCCGACGGTTACGGCGCCGACGGCCTCGCCCGATCCGATCGGAGGAGGACGCTGAGTGCGTCGACGAGTAGTGCTACGCGCCCTCACTGCAACTGCCGGCGCTGCGGCGTGTGTCGCTGACGCGATTGTTTGTCCGCGTTCAGCGAGGTGGCATTGCCACCGTCAGCAGCGCGTGACGCCGGGCAACGCCACCCGGCGAACCACGCCCCGCATTCCCGTCTGCGACCGCCACAAGTCGCCGGGCGTCGTCGACTCCGTTGAAGTCCCCCTTGGATCGCAACCGTCGTGCAAGCTCAGGCTGCAACTGCAATACGCCAGCCAGTATGCCCGGGGCGTCCGACGGCTCGTACGGGCGCACGACGACCCTGTTTCCGGGCAGTTTATCGGGAACGTCGAGAAGGATCGGCTCCACAGAACCGCCTCCCGGCGTCGGAACCGGATCAAGGAAGACGGGTGCGGGGGCGCCGGCGGTGGACTGGGGAGCGACGGGTCGCCCGTTGCGGCAGCGGGCCTGGGCGAACGCTGCAACGGCAAGGCCTTGGGCGCGGCTCCTAACCGGTCCCCGAGATCCCCTGGGCACCGGCCGCAAACATGCCGCCAAGCCGCTTTCGGCCCCGCTGGAGCGCGGCCTGCTGCCCATGCAGCGAGGGGATGGGCTGACTCGCCTGCGCCGCCATCAGGGCATTGGCCTGCTGATCGGCCCCCTTGAGGGCTGAGGAAACCGATACCTGGCGGCCGCGCAGCTGACCCCACCAGGTGGCGTCGACCTGCTGGACCTGGGTGTTCGCGTACGCAAACCACGGCTCGGCGACGCCCCAGCCGTGTTGGGTGCTCTGCGTGAACCACTCGATCCCCTTGCCCTTGAGCCCCGGGACGACCGCAGCGACCGTCGCCTGCCATTCGGGCATCAGTCGGTTGAGGGCTGGGGGCATGAGAAAGGCCTTCATGTAAAAGCGTTCAAAGGTGGTACCCGCGCCCAGCCAGGTCAGGAGTGTCCAGGCGGCCTCGGGCTGGCGCGTGCTGCCGGAGATGGCCCAGAAGTTGGCGGCGGCACCACCGGAGCGCCGCACCGGATACACGGGCGGCGGCAGGAGCACCCACTTGAAGTTGCTGCGCCACTGTTGATACAGACTCAGCAGATCCACCTGCTGGATCTCCTGGATACCCAGGTTGCCGTTCAGCAGCGAGATGCTTGGGCCGCCGATGGTCCCGATGCCCGGTGAGAGCAGGGAGTCGACCAACCACGTGGCCCCCCGGATGCTGGCGGGCGAAGACAGGGTCTGGCGGGTGCGGGCGGTGTTGGTGATGCTGCCGCCGAATCCGATCATCGGTGTCTGCAGGGCACCCAGGAATCCCGCCGGCCCACCCTGGAACTGGACGCCGTAGCGGGGACTGCCGCCGCGGTGGGATGCGATGCGCGCCGCCACCGCCGCCAGTTCCGCGTGCGTCCACGTCGGCCCGGGATAGGCGACCCCCAGGCGGTCGAACAGGCTGAGGTTGAGCGCGAACACGTAACTGTCCAGGCCCCGGCTCATAGCGAAAACGCCATGCGCGGTTTCCAGGGCCTTCACCACCGTCGGCGACCAGAGGCTGAGCGAAAGATTGTCGCGACGCAGGTACGCGTTCAACGACAGCAACAGGTTTTGCTGCACATAGCCGGGATAGGACGGGGCCGCGTCCCCGAACACGTCCGGTCCGGTACCGGCAAGGATCGCCGCTTCCTTGGCGGCGGTCGGGGTGTATGGGACAACACGGACCGCCAGCCCGCGGTGGGCCGCCGTGAACTGCCGCAGCACCTGCTGATACAGCGCGGTGCGCCCGGCCGGTGTCCCGAGCAGATCGGTCGCCGGCACGTCGAGCGCGGCCACCAGGGTCACCACTCGGGAGCCGGCGATCGGCCGGCTCGCGGTGCCGCACCCCGACAGCACCGCCGCTCCGACCGCCCCGGCCGCGGCCGCCAGCGCACGACGGCGGTTCAGCCTGGATCCATGCCCGCCGCGGCCCGAACCGGCCGCGCCCAACACCGGTCTGTCCCGTCCAAGCATCCCGCATTCCCCTTTTGCGTGCCGCCCCTGCGCGCGTGTGGCCTGTGGCGATCGACGGTTCCCGTTACCCCCCTCGTCCTCCCTTCGGCCCTCGCCGCACCAACCGCTCGACCCGGCGCACGACCCCGCTGGCGCGGTTCGTCAACCCGCCAGAACCGCCTGCGGACATTCCGCCTCAGCCGCACGGCACGCCAGAGGACATCAGGGCTGAGGCGCCGAGGCGGCGCCCCAGGCCGGGCGCGTTCCCGCAAGTGGCACGCGCGGTTCGGTCTGCGGCTCCAAATACAGCACGCTGCGCCCCGCGGCCATCGCGCCCAGGTGCAGGTCGGCCGGCACCGCCGCCGCATCCACCACCCACAGCCACGCCGCCGGCCGCAGCAGCGCCGCCGCCAGCGACAGCCGAAAGCGCAGCGCCGCGTCGACCCGGCCCACCGGACAGGCATCCGGGTCCCATGCTTCCAATCCGGCCATCGCCAGCGCCGCTGCGGCATCCTGACCTTCGCGCGCACCGATCAGTTCCCGAAAGCTCCAGTTGGCCTCCAGCGGGTAGGCGCCGGAGAGCACCGCCACACTCCGCCGCCATGCCGGCAGCGCCACCACCGCCAGCGTCCGGCCCTCCACCTCTACCGGCGGATCCCCGCCCATCAATCCCAGAATGGAAGCCGCAACCTGCAGCACCCCAACGCCCGCCGGCCGCGCCAGCGCGGCCCGCCCCCCCGGAGCCAGAGTGGTCGCGTCCGTCCCCCGCAGCGGCCGCAGCGACACCGGCATTGGCCGCAGACCGCCAGAACCCGCCGCCGGCCCCCCGGTCGAGGCCGGGTCGCCACCCGGCTGTCCCCCCTCGTCGTCCACGTAGGCAAAGACGCGATCGCAGTTGGCCTGCACGGAACGCAAGTCGACGTAGATGCGAAAACCGCCGTGCAACTGGTCCATCGCCAGCACGTACGTGCCTATCGCCACCAGGGTGCCGACGGTCAACCGCCCGGCCATGATCATCTGCCCGCCCTGCCACCAAAGAAGCCCCAGCACCCCGGCGCCGACCGCAGCGACCACCCATTGAAAGGCGACCATCAAGATATCCGTCGTCAGGCCCAGGCTCGCCATATCGCGGTTGCGCGCCGCAAAGGCCTGCCGCTCCAAAGCCTGCGCCCCGGCGCTGCGGACCGCCAGCGCCCCGTCGGGCGAGCAGACGCGCGCCAACTGGTGGTTGGCCCGGCTGACCACCTCGAAGGTCCGCGCCGTCAGCGGGTAGCGCACCTGTCCCAAGAGGTATGTGGCCAGGGCCATCGGCAAGAGGCCCAACAGCACCAGAAACGCCAGGTGCGCGTTGAGCGCGAACATGATCGGCAGGGCCGGCAGCATCGGCAGGAGCATCCAGGTCGCATTGGCCATGTCCGCCGCGCCCACGTAAATGCTGTTGACGTCGTTGATCAGACGCGACGCCAGTTCCTGAGGCGTATGCCGCGCGAAAAACCCCAACGGCCGGCGCATCACCCGGTCGTAGGCCTCGGCGCGCATGTCGCGCAGGGCCCGGTTGCTCATGATCTCGTGCGACCAGGTACTGATGGTGCCCGTCACCACGTGCACCAGCGGCGGCACCAGCACACCCATCGCGATGCCGATGATCAGCAGGCGGGTGCTGTGCTGGGGCAGGGCCTGGTTGATCAGCATGCGGATGAAAAGCGGCGCGATCGCCGAAAGGCCGCCGATCGCGATCATCGCCATCAGGATCACAAAGATCCAATACGGCCAGTATGGGTAGTAGTAGGCGACCAGCCGACGCAGCGAGTCCCGCCGCCCCGGCCGGCCAAGCCAACGCACCCGGATCCCCAGCGAGCCAAACCACCCCGCGATCCCGCCGCGGGCCCGGGTCCACCAACCCGGCAGCGCCGCGGACGGCTCCACCACCTCCGGCGCCACGGCCTCTGCCGCGCGGCCGGCGTCCGCCGCCAAGACCAGGTCGTCCAGGTCGTGGGCCGGCGTCGGCGCAAACCGCGCGGACCCGGCTCCGGCCGGCACCGCCGCGCCCCGCGCCACCACCACGACGACCGGACAGGGCAGGTCCGCCCAGGCGATGCGGCCGGCCTCCGACTCGGTACCATCGACCACCAGAAGTTGGCAACCCCGCGCCAGGCCCGCCGCCAGGGCTAGCCGCAACTCCCGGGCCCGCGTCAACGAAAGCGCGCGCAGCGGCGTGTTCAGACCCTCGCCACAGCCGCGGTACCAGTCCGAGAGCCCGGCCGCCGCCAGGGCCGCCTCGGCCGCCGCGCGGTCGCCCGCGCCCAGGTGGTCACCCAGCGTCTGGCCCCAGAGCACCCCGTGGCGCGCAACCAGCCCAACCGGTGCCGGAAGTCCCCCGGGAGCCTCCAACCCGCCCGCCGACCCGGGCAGCGACCCGCACAAGAACTGCCGCAGATGGGCACGCAGGTCCGGCGACGGGGCGACCACCCACAGCGGCGCGCCGACCCGGGCGTCAACCGTGGTACCCTCCAACGTCAGGCGCACCCCTCCGGCGCTCGGCTCGACCGCCCGGCCTTCGCCGCCTTCCTCTGCCTCCAAGAGCTCTGCCACGCGGTCACCGACCGCCTGGATGCCGCGCACGTTGATGAAGACCCCGCTGAGGGTGCTCACCGGCGTCGTGATGCGATGCACGTAGGCCACAAAGGCGAGCACCGTACCGAGCTGCATGGCGCCGGTGAAGATGCCGTGCGCACCGAACCACCAGATCA
>DAHWHT010000052.1 GCA_027335515.1 Clostridia bacterium | reverse complement strand
GGGTCCGGCCATAGGATGGCCGCCGGCTGTGTCACACCGTCCGGGCTGGCCCCACAGGCCCGTATGGCCGTGCCCACGGAGTCCAAAAGAGTGGTCGCGTCCGTGCCCGCGTTCACGACGAGCGCCCCTCTACCGCGGCATCGCGCGCCGCTTGGCGCGTTGCGTTCGTGTAGTGGAGGTCATTCCAGCGCTGCCCGTCAAACGCGGCCCCACCCAGAAAGTCCACACGATGGTCGGAATGCGCCTCTGGATCGCAGCCCCAGAACCATGGGTAATCGGCCTGCGGGCGCAGACCGTCGGGTTCCCTCCCCCGATCTTTGCCCCAGTCGATCTTGGGTTTCCAACGAAAAAGACCCGCACCAGTGCGACCGCCCGTGCGCAGTGACGCGGACAGGAACGGGCGAATGTTTATCCGCACGCCGTCATTGACGTCAGGCTCCCAGCCGATGGCCTGTTGGTGTAAGGGCTTCCACCGGACGAAGAGGTCGTACGGGGGCTCCCCTTCGAGGATGCGCTGGAGTTGCTCCTGCAGGTCCAGCGCAGCGGCTACCCGAGCGTCGGCACCCTCCTCACCCTCCCGTTGCTCGGCCTTCTGCCGGTCAATCCAGTCACCGAGGTACGCATAGGCCAGGGCCTGAAGGGTCCGCCGCCCCTCCCCATCCGCACCGACCAAGCGGTGGTAGTTCACTAGGGCATGAAAGCCGTCTTTGCGGCCGTCCCAGATGTGCCAGATGAAGGGACGGTGCTGGAACAGAGCGCAGTGCTCTTCGAAGAAGCGGTCACGGAGCCATTCGTCCAAGGATGTCGGGGGTCTGCGACTTCCCGCGGCATTGTGCAGAAGTTCCTGCTCCTTGGCGGCCGACCACTCGCCGCCCAACGCGGCTCTTAGCAGACGCCGGACCCGATCAGCCGCCGTCGATTCGCCACGAACGGCGGGCAGGCACGCAATGCCATCGTCGTCGGCACAGGGCAAGAGCGCATCACATCGAGAGGCCAGGTCCCGCGCTTCTGGTGACAGCGTCATTTCCGTGTCGATCTCGGCTGGCCAGCGATAACCGACTAAACGCGCCACCGCAACCTGCAAGGCGTCGTTGGTCTTTGCGGGATGTCCGTGGAAGAGCCATTGCGTGGGGTCGTTGGTGTACGGTTGCGGGAGCCCCTCAGGATAACGCGCGGTCGCGACGTCCTGCCACTGGTCAGGTTCGAACGGGACTTTCGTGAGCGTGGCAGCGGTGACCTTCAACGCTTGATCGACGCCCCGGATGTCGTCGTGAAACTGACTAGATTGAACATAGGCGCAAACTGCCAGAAGATGTTCTTGGTCCCTAGGGCAGATTGGGCAGACGTTGTCGTCGAAGACCTCGCCCAGATACAAGAATGGTTCGAGACGACTCATCTTATTGACGGCCACGCCGGTCCGGCCCCACACCTCCTGCCCGTGCAACCTGCAGCCCAACTGCGCCTTCAACTGCGGGGCATCCAGAGGCGCGATGCACACGAGACTCCGGCCGGACCACACATCTCCTGGGGTTGGGGAGTCGAGCCAGCGGATATAGGGTGCCTCCAGTCGCGGCTGTTCCCAAAAGCAATGCAGAAATCTTGGCGCGTCGCCGGTGGTGCTCCCCTTGCCGTAGTCGGCGTAGTCCGAAAGCCAGCCGGCTGCGGGTTCATCGAAGTCCATGATCCGGGCGTCAGGATTGGCCAGTTGCGCCACCTGATCCAAGCGTCGGACCTCGGCTGTGCCGAGCAAAGGCGCCTTCTCTTGAGGGGCCCGTGGTGCAGAGGCATCTAAACTGGCGAAGGTGTTCCCCGACGTCGCCGACCCAAGCTTCCCGTGGCTAATGCCGAGTAGGATGGCCTTAACTACCTCGCCGGTTACGGTTGTAAACGCGCCGGGCCCTAACCGCGCGAGGACATGCCAACTGGCACGCTTCAGAAGGTGTTCGCGGAACTGCCTGTACGTGGTCAGGAATAACCAGTTCTGCGGTAGAACCATCGTGGCGGTTCCACCCTCACCACAAAATGCGAGACAGCGTTCCAGAAAGACGGTCGCGAGATCGTTCTTGGCATCTGGGTGATACGTGGCGGAGAACGCCTTGAGCGTCTCGCTCTGCTTGCCGCGCTTGAGGTACGGTACGTTCGTGATGACCAAATGGTAGTGGCTCCCGAGAATTTCGGCCGCTTTGGACATCCCCTGTGCCGCAACGCCCAATTCGTGGCGCTCGTCACTGGAGATCACTTCGGCTCGCTGCAAGGCGGTGTGGAGGAGAGGCTGCACCTGGCTGAATTCCGCTGACCAAAGTTCTCCCTTGGCCAGCATCCGGCCCGGATCGATGAGTGAGCCCAGTTCAGGGGCCTGCTGGAACAGGCTATACAGCCGGTCCATCGCCATGCTCACGCGCACATCATCCCCGGCCAGTTCCAGCCACTCACTCTTGGAGGCGCCAGGGGCTAGGCCTGTGCAGGCAATGTTCAGCTCGGGCAGGCGGACCACGCGCCCGGCCATCCGCCATGCGGCAAGCGCGAGGTTGAATGCCGCGATCTGGGTGCAGCGCGCATCCAGCTCTAGGCCGAAGAGGTTCTCCGCCAGGACAGACTGGATGGCCCGCTCGGAGTCGAGGCCCTCCTCAGCCTGCCGAAGCCGAACCAGCACCTGGAACGCGGCCACGAGAAAGTGGCCGCTCCCGCAACACGGGTCCAATACCCTGAGATCTCGGGCAGTGCTCGGCCACGCGGCAAACGTCCCGGCTGCGGGCTGCCAAGAACCTGCCTCAACTGCCGGTCCTTCGCCGTTGCCGTCCGCTGGCGTCCGGACGAACCGCAAGTAGTCGAAGGTGTAGTGGGGCAGAGCAACGGCGTCCCGCAGCTCCTGTTCTGAGGTGGCCGCGCGCGCTACCTCAGGGTGGTTTCCCAGTAGACGCCCCCCGTGCCAGGCGCCGAGGGTGTTGTGCAGGAGGAAGAGCACCATGTAGTCGTCCGTGAATAGCTGCGTCAGCGCCGGGAGCGTTCGCCCGCTCACCTTTTCCCCGCTCTTGACGCGACTGTTCACACGATCCTTCTCCGCCGACTGCCAAAACTGATATGTCCAGCCCAACGCGTCGTCGGCCAAGAACACCTCTGGCGGCAGGTCGCCGAGCAGTTTCTCCAGCCCCTGCCGCGTCTCGGGCGGAAGTGTGACCTGTAAGACGGGATCGTCGCTCCGGAACACCTGGGGCAACATGCGCTGCGCGAAGCGACCGGCCAAGGCCCACGTGTCCTCGCCTCGGTCCCGCGCCAGGTCTTCGCACTCCGCCAGCGTGACCGGTACGCCAGAACTCGGCTCAACGAGTAAGCCGTTCTCGGCCAGGAAGCGGGCGAACAGCATGCGGTGCCAGTGTTCATACGCGGTTTCGTGCGTAAGGAGGTCAACGTTCTGAGTGCCGCGGAGCCGGTCGCGCTGGTCGCCAACTTGCCGCCCGTGGGCGCGCAGACGTTGCCGCAAGGCCCGCTGCTCTGGTGTCATCGATGAATAGGGCTCATGCCGATCGACCGCGAGCATCTCTAAGGCCCTGCGGGCCCCATCCTCTCCCACCGCACGGGCCTTCCCTACAGTGCGGTCGAGATGCTGGCGCTGTGCGTCACTCAGAATGTTCATTGGAGCCTCCCGCCGTCAGGCGCCATGGACACGCGATCCAACGACACCCTGTTCATCCGATGATCACGGGGCCATTCTGCAGGGCACCGATGAGCTTCTGCTCGTGCTCTGCCAACCATGCCTTGACATCTTCTTCGGAGGACAGCAGCGCTGGGCGCACGCCCAGCCGCTGCGTCTTTGGAGCCGACCTCCGGGCGGCTTCGGCCAGTGCCTCCCGGACCCTTTCGGAGACGGCCGCGACAGCGTCTGTACGGGCGGCCAACCCCTGCCGATCCAGTTCCTGCAAGAGGTCCTGGTCGGTGCCCATCGATGGCGCGGATGGTGGCGTGATGCCGAACCGACGTAAAATCTCGGTCTTCACCTCTGGCGCCAGGCCGCGCCAGCAGGCGTCTTCCTCCAGCGTCAGCGTGCCGGCGGCGATGGCTTCTCTCAGGGCCTGAAACCGCTCCGTCAGCGCGCGGCGTAGGTCTTCCGCAACCTTGGCGCGCAGGGGCGAGACGTGGTCCACGTCGTCAAGCAGACCGCGACTCCCCCGCAGCGCCTCCATCTCCCGCTCGGCGTCCTCGGCCG
>DAHWHT010000079.1 GCA_027335515.1 Clostridia bacterium | reverse complement strand
CTCTAAGGCGGAGGCGCGAACACACACCGAAAGTGTCATACCACCCGTAGACGGGCGTGCCGGAGGGGGCGTCGCTGCTCTGGGCGGCCGGGCTGGGCACCCAGTCCGAGCACCGCCAGAACCCTTGCCCCCAGCACCCAGCACCGCAACACGACGCCCAATCGACCCAGCCGACAGCCCCAGGCCATCACCCGGCCGACCACCCAGCCGCTACCCGCCAGAACAGCAACCGAGCCCCCGGGTTCAGGCGCACCGACCCCTAGCCAGACACATCGACCCCTGCCGCGCGCGCCTAACCCGAGGCCCCGAATCGACACCGAGTCCCCGTCAGGCGGCCCGCCAGAGCACTCCCGATCCACCCCGAGCACCCGCCCTGGGAGCCCGTCAGACCCCTCGGGACCGGGACCGGAGCCCCCCGAAACCCGAAGGCAGGATAAGGGGCCGCATACACAGCGTGGGCAAAGCCCACGCGGAGTCAACGGGCAGTAAGCCGGACCCCGTATCCGGCCCCGTATTCGGGTCCCCCGAACATGTAGTCGGACACCGGCCCGCTCCTTGAGCGGCGCGGGCTTTTCCGTATTCGGACCCATCAGGAGGCACCGATCATGGCCGAGATGGAAGTCACGACCATGCGGTTCTCGGCGGCGGACATGGCCGCGCTCCAGCAGGAAGCTGCTGCCAAGAGCGTGGCAGTATCGGAGGTGATCCGGCAGGCGGTGGCGGAGCACTTGGCCCGGCAGACCCTGGCGCGGGCTGTGCCCCTACTGGACCAGACGTTGGGTAAGCACATCGACCGGCTGGCCGCTCTCATCGCCAAGACGTTCGTTGCGGCGGACATGGCCAACTGGCAATCGTCGGCCCTCTGCAACGCGCTCATCCGGGACCTGAAGCCCGAGGCCATCATGGCCGAGGCTCGGCAACGAGCGCTCATCGACTTGCGCCGCAGCGGAACGGACATCGGCATGGATGAGGACGTATACGCACCCCAGGCGTAGAGAGGCGGTGACCGAGCATGGCCCAGGCGCTGCAGCGCCCCTTCGTCTTCAAGCTCAAGTGGGTGCAGGGCGTCCGGGCCGGGGCCCGCGCCTCGAACCACGCCAAGTACATCGCCACCCGCGAAGGCGTTGCCCGAGTGGATGAGGAGCGGCCTGATGGCCTGATCCACGCCCGGTACCTGGACGAGCGGCCAGGTTCGACCGGGCTGTTCGGCCCCGAGGCGGGGGCACCACCCCGACTCGCGGACGTGCAACACGAGGTGGCGGCTCGGCCGTGGCACTGGCAATCGGTTATCTCCCTCAAGGAGGCCGACGCCCAGACCCTGGGGCTCCGGGAGCCCTCCGACTGGCGAGACCTAGCCCGGCGGGTGATGGGGCAGTATGCACAGGCCGCCGGCATGGCTGCGGACGACCTGCGGTGGGTCGGAGCGGTCCACCGCAAAGAGGGGCAGCCCCACGTCCACCTGCTGGCCTGGGTCAGAGAGGGGGCGCCTGACCGTGCGCCGGCCTTGACTCGCCCGCAACTCCGCGACGTGCGCCGCGTCATCGCCCGTGAGATGTACGGCCCACTGCGAGCCCAGCTTGCCGCCGAGCGCACAGCGTCTCGTGATGACCTGGTGAGAGCCAGTCGCCTGAACCTGGACCAGGCGCGGCGCCTGCACATGGAGGCCGAGGCGGCGGCGCCAGGCGCCGAGAAGCCGGCGCCGGCTTTCCCGCGCGGGGACCTGGAGGAGTTGGCCCGGCGGATCGACGTGCTGGCGCCCCAGATGCCTGGCAAGGGCCAGGTCGCCCTAGCCTACATGCCGGAGCCCGTGAAAGCAGAGGCAAGGAGCATCGCGGACTGGGTGTTGGAGCGGCCCGCGCTCGCCGAGGCCCTGGGCGGCCTGGAGCGGGCGACCCGCGACCTGACGGCGCTGTACTCGGGTCGGCAACAGGCCGGGGATGCCGCGTGGGGCAAGGCGCGCGAGGACGTGCGAGACCGCGTCGCCCAGGGTGTGCTGAAGGCTGCGGCGCAGCACCAGCGGGCCGAGGCCCGGACCAAGCGCGAGAAGGTCCGCGAGGTGCGGCAGAGCGCCGGCCAG
The DNA here is from genome assembly GCA_027335515.1 of Clostridia bacterium. The sequence continues at coordinate 12,405 of DAHWHT010000079.1, read as the reverse complement.
GTGCTCCGCGCGGCGCACAACGCCCTGGAGCGCGAGCGCCGCCGGAGCGAGGCGAAGGCCGAACTCGCCCGGATGTCGGCCGCAGAGGCCGCCGAGGAGCGGGGGCGGCACGAGCGACGCCGGGAGATGGGGTTGGAGCGGTGATGTCAAGTCCATCAGTTCCCCGAGACTGACGGGCACGCAGCACACTGAGAGCAGGCCGGCGCGATGCGACTACTGCGCTGCGCGGCTACGTGTAGGAGGTGATTTTGTGGCGCAGGCTTTCGGCATCCTGTTCCCGCCGCTCGCCCTGACAGCCCTCGTCGTCTGGGTGACCTATGTCCTCCTACGCCGGCTGTTTGGTACATCGGTCGCCCGTCTCTACCTGGCGTTGACGCCATTGCTGGGGCTCGCCATCGCGGACTTCGCGCTGACGCCGGTGCTGTGGCTCCTGCCTCGGATCATCTGGCCGCCGCTCCATCCGGCCATGACCTGGCTCGGCATGTGGCACTACCTGAATACGCCGGCCGGTAAGGTGGCGAGTACGGGGTTTCCGGCGACTGAGTGGTGGCGGTTGGCGGTGCGCCTGCTCCGTGACCGGCCCGAGCCGGGGTGGGTCGTGACCCAGATACCGTTCGCGGCGGCCGCCTACAGCATCCTGTGGTGGGTGTTCATCGGCCGACGGCGCACGGGGCTTCGAGCCGCCCCGACCGCGACCCACGGGTCCAGTCGATGGCGGCGGCGGTCGGAGATCGGCCAGACGCTTCAGGCGACGGCCTGCGACCGACCGGATGCCGCCGGCGTGGTCGTTGGCAGCGACGGCCGCACCGCGTACCTGACCCGCGCCGAAGTTGGCAACCCGCACACCCTCTTAGAGGGTGCCACGCGCGCCGGCAAGTCCCGACGCGTCATTTTGCCGATGGTCTGGTGCCTCGGGCACTGCAAGGAGTCCATGATCCTCACCGACCCCAAGGGCGAACTCCATGCCCACTCCGCCGCCTGGCTCCGCTCCCAGGGTTATGAGGTCATTCAGATCGACCTCCTGCGTCCGGCCCGGGGAAACAGGTGGAACCCGCTGGCCGGCATAGTCCGGGCCATCGAAGCGGGGGACGCCGAGGAAGCCAGCCGTCTCGCCTGGGAGATCGGCAACGTCCTGGCCTTTAGCGATCAGGGCGCAGGCGCGGACCCCATCTGGCCGCAGGCGGCCGAGTCCACCATTGCCGCCCTGGCATTGGGCGCGGCACTGGAGGCCCCCGCTGGAGCCAGGCACCCGGCCACCATGTACCGCATCCTGGCGGACCTGGGTGGGGACGGTGAGGGCGGCGCCTCCCTGGACGAGTGGTTCCGGAGCCTCCCGAACGGTCACCCCGCTCGCCTGGCCTACGGCACGGCGGCGCTCTCCGAGAGCCGCACCCGCAGCTCCATCTTTACCGGGACCGCAGCCAACCTGCGGACGTTCGCCGACCCCGGCGTGGCCTGGCTCACGGCGGAGTCCGACCACGACCCGGCTGACGCGGGCCGGAAGCCGACGGCCATCTTCCTTCTCCTGCCCGATGAGGCCGGAGCGCGCCGGCCCATCGCCAGTCTCTACGTGGCCCAGGCATACAGTGCGCTGGCAGCCGTCGCGCGGGATGCCGGCGGACGGCTCCCCGTCCCTGTGTGGTTCTTGTTGGACGAATTTGGCAACGTGGGCCGACTCCCCGGCATCGCCGAGAAACTGACGGTGAGCGCCGGCCGGGGCATCCGGTTCTTGCTCGCGGTGCAGTCCCTGGCCCAGATCGACCACGTGTACGGCCCGCAAGTCCGCGAGATCGTGACGGGCAACTGCGACACGACCCTGTTCCTGCGAGCCGCCGACGAACAGACGGCTGCCGCCGTGTCCCGGAAGGCCGGGACCTACACCGTCCAGACGACGACGCTGCAGCGGAGGGCGGGTATGGGTATCGCCGGTGTCAGCGGCTCCGAGGGTGCTACTGGGCGCCCCCTGTTGACGCCGGACGAGGTGCTCCGGTGGCCCCTGGGCGAGGCCCTGATCCTGCAGGCTGGGCAATACCCGGCCCGGCTCCCGCTCGCCGACCTCTCCGCTTGGCGCGCGGCCTCCGCCGCGTTCCAGCCGGCGGCGCCGACCGCAGTGCGCCCGGTCGCTCCCCCGCCCACCTGGTGCCCGGGGGCCGACGGGACCCTAGCAGATGCCCAGCCTGAGCAACCGGAGCAGGTGCCAATAGAGGAGGTGGTGCCAGCGGCACCAGAGGATGGCACCGATACCGAGCCCGAACCCGTGCCGACTACGCCGACGCCCGCGACCTCAGCCGCCGCGAACCGCTCCGCGTTCCGGCGGTAGACCCAGCCAGGCCCCCAACCGAACACGTACCGACCGAGGGGAGGCAGACGCCTCCCCTTTTCGCGTCCCGGGGTCCGCAGAAACCGAAGGGAGACGACGAACACCATGGCCACCCCGAGTTTCATCAGCCAGATAGTGAGTTTCTTCCAGACCGCGCTGACCTGGGTCACGGTCCTCGCAATCCCGGGAGTCGGCGTCACGGCCGCATGGCACGCACTGATGCGCTCCACGGCCCAGGACGAGATGACCGCCATGAACCACAGCCGCGGTTTGCGTAACACCGTCATGTACGGCGGTGTCAGCATCCTCGCCGGCGGCATCGTGTCCGCGGTCCTGTCGCAGTTCCACTGATCCGAGCGGGGCGGCTCCGGTGGGGTCGCCCCTTCATCTGTTCCTGAAGGGAGTGACCCGTGTGGACGCGATCCTGACCGCAATCCTGAGCTTCCTAATCAGGATCGTCCTTGCCCCACTGAACGCCATGTTGGTTGCCTTCGCGACCGCTGGCGAGTTGCATGACCTGTTCAACTACCCGGGCGTCGCCAATCTCATCGCCGGGGCCCAGGGGATTGCCGCCGCCATCCTGGCCGTGCGCGTCGCCTGGGATGCGTTCCAACTCGCCACGATGAGGGCCGAGGGCGCCCCGACTGACCCTGGCGGGCTGGTAAAGCGAACGGTCATGACTGCTGCTGCCATTGCGGGCGGCCCGTGGGTGGCCGAGCAGGCACTGTATGTCGGCAACGATCTCGCCCAAGTGGTGGCGCACGCGGGATTGGGAGGCGGGTTGACGCAGCTTTCGGGCCACCTTGGTGCACTTCTGCAGACGCTACAAGCCTCAACCATGTACATGCCGATCCTTCTTTTGGTCGGCGTCGTGATCGTTATCCTGTGTTTCTTGCAGGCCGTCGTCCGAACCATCGAGATTACCTTAGCGGCTATCGTGAGTCCGCTGATGGCCTTGGGGTTCATGTCTGGCGGGGGCACAGCGGACGTGTGGTGGCGCGAACTGCTGGTAATCGCATCTGCCCAGGGCGTGCAACTCACGCTGCTGTACCTCGCCGCTTCGCTTCTGGTTGCTCCGGCGCCGGGACTGGCCGCGATGGGGCTGGCGCCGTGGCTGTTTCTTGGAGCGTGCTGGGTGGCCTGGCGGACGCCCCACATTTTGAGGCAATACGCCTACCACACCGGAGCCGGTGCGGCAGCGGGTTCGGCGGGAAACATGGCCGCCAACGCCGGGGCGCGGGTCCTGTTGTCCAAGCTGCCGTTCTGAATCGGAGCATCCCGAGATCGGAGGTGGTCCTTTTGGTCCGCGAATACCTGGTGCCTCGTGCTGTTCGGGCCCGGTTCGAGTTTTCCCCAGGCTGGGGTTGGCCGGAGGTGCTGAGCCTGGCGGCTGGAGGCGGAATCGGGTTCGTGCTTCAGTGGGCATGGTTACTTCTCCACCTGCACGGCGCCGCCGGCATCGCAATCCGCTTCTTCCTCTTCGCCTTGCCACCGGGTGCCGCGTTCCTCGCGGCCAAGTCGGACGCGGGCGGCGGCAACAACCTTTGGTCGCAGTACCGGGCCTTCCGGGCGTACCGCAGCCGTCCGACCCGGTATCTCTACATCCATAGGGGGTGGCGCGCGTGAGCGGGGTCGTCGATTTCCTTCGTGGCACCGGCCAGTGGGCAGGTCCGGCGGCCGGCGGCCGGGGCTCTGCGCAGCCCCGCCGGGCGGGGCCGGCACCAGCCGTCCAAGCGTGGCTCCCCGTCGCAGACGTGGACCATGGACTAATCGTCCGCAGCGATGGCGCCCTGGTCGCTGTCGTCCGAGTCGAGCCCGCGCCCTTCGCCCTCCTTTCCGAGCGCGAGCGGGAGCGCCGGATTTCTGCCCTCCATGAGGCCATCCAGAGCCTGCCGGGCGCCGTGCAGGTCGCGGTGGTGCCTCGTCCTATCGACTTGGACTCCTACCTGCGAGACCTCGAAGCCCGACTTCGCGATGTAGACGGCCCGCGCCGGAACCTTTTGCGCGGCTACCTCTCCTACGTCCGGTCCCTGGTCGGGAGTGGCGAGGCGTTGGAACGCCGCTTCTACGTGCTGATCCCGGCCGCTGGCCAAGACGCGAAGCGCCGGGGGGCGCGGGACGAGCTGATCCAGCGCACCACCGAGTTCGTGTCAGCGCTCGGGCGGGCCGAGTTGACCGCCCATCTCTGCAACGACCGCGAGGTGATCGACCTGCTCTATAGCTGGCTCCATCCCGCGCAAGCCGCGTTCGAGCGCCCGACCGAGCCCGTCCCGGCCGCCCGATACGTTCCAGATTCGGAGGTGAGCACAGATGCCTCTCGTTGACCTACTCGCCCCGCCCGCCCTGGACTTCCGCCGGCACAGCCTGACCCTCGGCGACGTCGAGGCCCGCGCGCTTGTGGTCCTGGACTACCCGCCCAGGGTGGGCCAGGCGTGGCTCGCTCGGCTGGCGGCGATGCCGGGTGTCAGCCTGAGCCTGCACCTCGCGCCGATGGACCCCATCGACCTCTTGAAAGCCATCAACTCGTCGATCCAGGAGTACACCAGCCGCCTCAGCCAGGGAGGGAACGCCCTGGTTCAGAGCCGCTGGCAGCAGGGCCTGGAGGACGGGAAGGCCCTGCTCCGGCAGATCGACCAGGAGAGCCAGAAGGTCTACCGCGCTGTCGTCGTGCTCTTGGTCGTGGCGCCCGACGAGGATGAACTCTCCCGCCGCGTGCGCCAGGTTGAGGCGGCCTGCGCTGCCGCGAGTATGCGAGCCCGACCGGCGGTGTTCCGCCAGGAACAGGCGTTGCAAGCAGCGGGGCCTTGGGGCCTGTTGCCGAAGGAGATTGAGGCGCTGGCCGCCCGGGAGATGCCGGCGGCCACGGTGGCGGCGGCATACCCCTGGGTGTCATCCGGCCTCAATCATGGCCGGGGCCTGGTCTGGGGGCGCGACACTGACGGCGGGCTGGTCCTGATCGACGGGTGGAACCCGCCGGACGCCGACGGCTTGACCAACGGGAACGCCAACATCTACGGCATGAGCGGTTCTGGCAAGACATACACAGCGCAAGTCCATGTCCTCCGCCAGTTCGGGCTCGGCGTACGCATCCTGGCGCTCGACCCCGAGGGCGATTACGCCCCCCTCGCGCGCGCACTCGGCGGGCGGGTGGTTGACGCGGCGGGCCGAGGCGGGCGGGTGAACCCGCTCCAGGTGCCCAAGGTGCCAGACAGCGAGGCCGACAAGGAGGCGGATGCGGGAGCCCGCGGACTGCTCGGTCAGCACATCCAGCGCCTCAAGACGTTCTTCTCACTCTACCTGCCGTCCCTCGAACCCCTGGAGGAGGCGGTTCTGGAGAAGGCGGTCGTTGCAGCCTACCGTGACCGCGATATCGACTGGACCACAGACCCCGGAACGGTGGCGGACTGGCCCACTATCAGCGACGTGCGCCGGCAGGTGCAGGCGGCCGGTCAAGAGCGTCTGGCGATCCTTTTGGAGTCTGCATCGGAAGGCGCCGACAGCGCCCTTTGGGAGGGGCAGAGCACCATCGCCGTCGGCCAGGACGACTTCGTGGTGTTCGACCTTCAGCGATTGAAGGATGCCAGTGCGAACGTTCGGAAGGCCCAGTATTTCAACGTCTTGGGCTGGGCGTGGGACCTCGTGCGCGAAGGTCGGGCGCTCGGCAAGCGCACGCTGCTCGTCGTGGACGAAGCCTGGTTGCTCGTGGACCCGAGCACGCCGCAGGCCATCCAGTTTCTGTTCGAGGTTTCCAAGCGCATCAGGCATTATGGGCCGAAGCCGATTGGCTCGGCCCTCATGGTCGTGACCCAGAACGTCGGGGACTTCCTTTCGCCCGAGGTGGCGCGGCTCGGGCAACCAGTGGTGACGAACGCCGGAACGAAGGTGCTCATGCGCCAGGACCCAGCAGATCTGGAACGCCTCCGCGACGCTCTCCGGCTGACCGAGGCTGAGTGCGACTTACTCGCCAGCGCGAAGAGAGGCGAGGGGTTGCTGTTGAGCGGCAACCAGCACGTGCGGGTGCGGATCGAGGCGGCCCCGCACGAGGCGGAGATCATCGCCGGGGCGACCTCGTAGGCGTCCTGCGCAACCGCAGATGGTGCACGGCCCGGTCGGCAACGCCCGGGCCTTCGTGTTCCTTGGGGAGGTGAGGCTGTGCCACAGGCGTGGTTGGTCAAGATCGGGTTCGCCATCGCGGACGCGCTCGGGTTGAAGGACCTCGCGAAGACCATCGCCTTGGTCCTCGTGGCGCTCATCGTCGGCGCGCTTCTGAGCATCTTCGCCGTCATGTTGGCTCCGTTCGCCTTGCTCGGCGGTGGAGCCGGAGGCGCTGGGCCTGGAGCGGTCCCGCCGTCGCTCGGGTTTTGGGCCGACGGGCTGCTGGCCCAGGACGCCCAGTCGGCCGGCATCCCCCCAGTGCTCGCCCTGGCCGTCATAGACCATGAGAGCGCCGGACAGTGGACTGCCGAGCACCAGAACACCAACGGCAGCACGGATGCCGGGTTGATGCAGGTCAACTCCGCCAACTGGTCCCGATACGGCCTGGCCGGGAACCCCTACGCCCCGACCGCCAATGTCCGCGCGGGTGTGACCATCCTTGCTGGGGACCTGGCGAGCCACCCCGGCGATGTCAGTGCGGCGCTGGAGGCGTACGACGGCGGCGGGCTGGGCTACGCCCAGGCGGTCCTTGCGGACCTGACGGCCATCGAGTCCGGCCCACACCTCGCGGTTGCCCAGCTCGGCGGCGGGGCGCTTCCGGCGGCCGGTGCCGGCAAGCAGGTCGTGCTCGTGACCGCATGGGCGTCGTTCGGCACCGCGACTACGGCTTACGGTCAATCCTGGCCCGGCCTTGTCGCCCCCGATACGCTGACCGCCACGGCGGCCGGGAGTCCGGTGCCCCTGACCCCCTGCGCGCAGGCATCGAGCACCATCAAGCACCTGCTCCCCGCCGGGGCGACGTGCTGGGTCGCCGTCGTGGCGACCGGGCAGCCAGTGACCGTGACCGCGACTTGGCACAGGACCACGACGAGAACGTGGACTGGGCCGCACGGGCACGCGCACACCGAGACTATCCAAGAGCCGGTAACCGCGAGCGCTACGGCGCCGTGAGATTGGTTGAGGGGTGATAAATCGTGACCGTTGTTCAGACCACACCGGCACCCGATCCGCTCCTGACGCGGAAAGACCTACAGAAGTTGTTCCGCGTCGACACTTCAACGTTGCGGCGCTGGGAGCAATGGGGGCTATTGAGGCCGCTGCGGATGGGTCATAGGACGATCCGTTATCTCCAGTCGGACGTTGAACGGGCCATCCAACAGGCTGCGACCCGCTGAGAGATCAACATGGTAGAGCCCGCGTCCCCATCACGGGGCGCGGGAGATTTTGCCCGCCCGACCGGGGCGGGTTTTGTTGTGCCCCGAGTTGTTGCCAGAAGGGACATGATGCCGATGATTGCCGCGATCCTGACTCGTTCTGCAGCCCAGCAGGTCACCGCGATGCTGCGCGAGCGCGGTGAGGTGGACGCATCTGTCCGAACCGTCGAGCCTGGTGCGGGGCCAGCGGTTCTCGCTGAGGCGGTAAGGGCGCCCACCGATGTGCTCATCCTCGACATCGGCGCCGGACCTGGCCTGGGCCCAGCGGTGCTCCGCTACCGCGTGTCCCGGCCTGACACCCGCGTGATCCTGCTCGCTGTCGGCGCCCAGCCCGGCAACCCGGAGGTGGCCGCAGTGGTGCACGCCGGGATCTACGACTTGGTGACGGACCCTGCCGATCTGGCCGCCGCCCTGGCCTCAGCCCCGGCGGGCATCGAAGCGGCGGCACGGTGGATCGACCCGTCGTTGGCCCCCGAGGCGCGGCAGGGGCAGCGCGTCGTGGAGCGTGTCGTCGAGCGCCGGGTGGCGGTGTCCCAGCGCCCGGTGGTCATAGCGGTCGCCGGCATTGCGCAGGGGGTGGGCACGACCACGCTAGCGGCGGCGGTGGCCGGGTTCCTGGCCCGTTCGGGGCACGGTGCAGCGTTCATCGAGGCTAACCCAGCGCCCAGCCTCGCGATCCTCTCCCAGACCAAGATCGGCGAGCAGTGGCTCCCTAACTTGACCGTCTTCCCCAACGTCAACCTCCAGGCGGCGCGGGAGATCGAGCAGAGGCGGCAGTACCCGTACCTTGTGGTCGATCTCGGCGCGCCGCCTCGTTCCGTCCTCTCGCAGGTGGACGCCGATCTCTGCCTGATGGTGTTGCCGGCCGAGGCGCATCGGTGGCCGAGGATTGCCGCTTGGCTCCACCAGCAAGCCGATACTGCCCGTGCCGCCGGCGCCGACGACCATGCCCTGACCGAGTCCATCCACGCCGACCGGGCGTTGCCCAAGGGCGCCCGCTACGTCCTCGTCGGCCCTACAGCCGCCGACGCCCGGGACCTGACGGCTGCGTGGGAACAGGCCACCGAGAACTGCATCCCGCCCCCGGCCGAGCCCCTCTTCCCCGTCCCCGTGGCCGACCGGGGCTCCTGGCCTCCGGGCTACCGCCACCGTGACGAGCCCCTAGACGAAGCCCTCAGCCACCTGCTGGCGCCGGTCTTGCCTGACCAGCCCGCGCGTGCCCGTAGGGGGCTCTTCGGCGGCATCCGGCGCCCGTCCCGTCCCCGCCGTCTCCCTCCGGCTGAACCTCCGTCTCCCGAACCGGCCCGGCCCCAACCGGCCCCAGCACCTCGGGCACCGGCGCCGAGGGCGGGTGGGCAGCACATCACCGTGAAGGTCGGGGACGGCAGCAGCGTCCTGGATCGGGTGGCGGGGGTGCTGGAGACCGCTTGGCGGTTGGCGCTGGCGGCGGCGGCGGTCTACGGAGTGCTGTACGTGCTCAGCCGCGTTCCAGGGAGTCCGGCCTGGGCTGGGCACGGGTACACCTGGGCGAGTGGGGTGCTGGCGAGCGCCTGGCGAGCCGTGGGCGGGCACTGAGCCGGAGCGGCATAGGGGCAATCGGTGGGGTCGAGATAGGGGGCCCGCTCCGTTGGGGAGCGGGCTTTGTGCTGCCTGCGACGGGCCAGCACGAGTTACGGTCGGAAGAGGGAGAGATGAAGCATGGCTGTTGTGTTGGCGCCACGGGTGCGGCGTGAGCGTGAGCGCGAGATGGCCCAGGTGGAAAGGGCGCGCAGAAAGGTCGAGGAGCAGAGGGAGGACGAAGCGACGGCGCTCCCGACCGCCGAGCGCGTTGCGGAGATGGTGCGGGCGGCGCTGGCGCCGCATCTCCGCAACGCAGTCGATGTACGGCTGCGCCGGACTGCGGCACATGGAGAGACGGTCACCGCCACGCTCATCGCGGTCTATGGGCACGGTGTTCTGTTGCGGACGGAGCGCGGAATGCCGGTCTGGGTGAGCTACCGGGACCTGTTCTGCGACCACGCTGCGGTGCTGGCCCCCGTGCACGTCCACGGGTCGGTACAACGGGCCGTTTCCCGACTCCGGAGCGCGGCACCAAACCCGCATGGCGGGGGGATGGTGTAGGTATGCGATACGCACTGACCGCCGGGGCCGCCACGGTGGCCCTGGCACTTGCCGTCTCGGTCCCGGTAGCTGCGTCCGCCGCCAGCCTAAGCCCCCAGCCGCTTGGCGCCGTGGAAGGCGGGCAGACAGTGACCTTGGATGCCCCCGGGATGAAGTCGGGGGAGGTGTGCCACAGTCCGGTGATGGTGACCGTCGGCGGTGTTTCCGCCACCGTGCTGGCGGCCGGCGGCGTAGGCGGAGACCAAGTGCTCGTGACCCTACCCCCCGCAGTGGCGACCGGGCAGACGCTCACGGTGACGCAGTGCGGGGCGGCCGGCAGCGAGACCATCCAGGTCCTCCAACCCGTGATCCACACCGCGACGGCTGCCGTGACCACCGAGGCGGGCGGGCGACGTGCCATCACGGCTGGCTCCCGGGTCACCATCACAGGGAGCGGGCTTGGGGTCCTCGGATCGGGGAAGGTGCTCCTGGATGGACAGGCCGGTGAGGTGCAGGTGCTGGACTGGGGGTTCGGGTCCATCGTAGCCGTGCTCGACCCCGCGCTGGCAACGGGCACGTACAGCCTGTCTGTGCGCACCGGTGGCGGAACGAGTAACGCCACCACGCTCCATGTCCTCTCCGTGGCCGCCGCCCAGGCCCTCGCGGCCGGCCAATCCGTGTCCGTGCCCTGGGTGTCCGGTGGGGCGGCGACCGCCCGCCCTTCGTCCCCGACCGGCACTCTCTCGCGGAGCCGGTCGGGAACCAGGCCCACCGACAACCCCGGTGGCGGTCGGTCCGGGCGCGGCGCAGGGTGGCTGTGGGTGGTCCTGGCCGGGCTGGGGTCCCTCGCGGCGGCCCTCGCCGCCCTGGTTCCCTGGCGCCGTCGCCGGGTGGGGGCCGGAGCGGTCCAGGTGGAGGCCCCGGAACCGCAGCCCGAGGCCCCGGCGGCTGCGCCGGAGGCCGGGCCGGAGACGGGCCCGGAGGGAGGTGATGCACCGTGATCTTCCACGTGCTCGGCATTGTCACGTTGGTCTGCGCGGCCGGGGGCGCCTCCGTTTGCGTGCTCCACCTCCGCAAGCCCGGCCAGCCGGGCTGGGATGCCTGGACCATGCTCGCGCTCTCCGTCGCGGGTGCGGCCGTCTCGGGCGCCGCCCTGCTCCTCCTCGCCTGACTCCTCCGGGGTCCCCTCTCCGCACCGGGGCGGGGACCCCCTCGCAGAGGCCGGTCAAGCCCCCAGAATCCCGGACCCCCAGGCCAAGCAGTACGGTACCCATGAGGAGATGGTTTGCCATGCGCACGAGAATCCTTCGATCCCTGGTTGGCGCCGTGGTGGCGCTCGCCGTAGTGGCCGCCCCCGCGCTTGCCGGCGCGGAGAGCGCCACCAACTATCCCGATTTCCAGTCAAACGCCTGGTGGGCGACCTATATGCAGGCGGCCGTCGCCACCGGACTGATCCAAGGAGAAGGACACGGGGCTGGCCAACCCTCGACGCTGAGCCCGAACCAGCCAGTCACTCGGGCCGAGTGGGCGACCATGCTTGTCCGGGCGGCTGGCTATACCCCGCAAGGGTCGGCCACGCAGCCGTTCAAGGACGTGGCCGCCTCCGACTGGTTTGCGTCTGACGTGGATACCCTCGTCGCGCAAGGGGTCATCCGCCCGGTGGCATACCCAAGCGGTGACCTGAATCCCGATGGCCCGATTACCAGAGCCGAGGCCGCAGCCTGGGCCGGGCGCGTCCTTGCGCAGCGAGGTGTGGCGATCAACGACCTCGCCAAGGTCACACCGATGACGGTTATGCCTCCATCTACCGTGACGCTGTTGCACACGAAGACGAACCCGCCATACTCCGCGTTGCGGTTTGCCTCCGTGCCCCTCCCGGCTCAGGCGCAGAGCGTCACGTTCACTGACTTGCCGGCGTCCACGCCGGGGTACAACAGCATCATGACGGCGGCCAGGTACGGTGTCATCTCTGGGTTCCCGGGTGGCACGTTCCAACCCGACGGGACCCTGACGCGCGCCCAGGCGGCCAAGATGATCGACATCCTGGCGAACGAGACGACCGCTGGGGCGACGAGTGTGCAGACTCTTCAGGCCGCCCTGGGTGGATACCTCAACACCATCACCGCAGTCCAAAAGACCGTATCGACTGGTAGCACGGTGACGGCGCAAACCATCTGGCAGGCGTTCCTCAAGGACGGCATCCAGCGGTACGGGGCGGCTTGGGCCGTCGAAGGTCCTGGGGAGCCGGTGCAGAGCATCGTGACCGCGAAGACCGACAAGTCTCTGGTGCTTTACTCCACCTTCACTGTGCAACAGTGCCGTCCGGTCTATCTCGGCGCGGCGGTCGCTGAGGCTGACTGTGTGATCGGTATTCGGGCTTACACCGCATCCGGGCCGGTGGCGGGGCGGGCCAGCGACTACGGTTGGCTCGTCTACTTCACGCGCGCCAAACAGGGTTGGCTCGTGAGCCAGACTGTCTCGTACTTCGACACCCCGCCGTGGTTCGCGTCTGCCAACTGAGTGTCGCATAGCACGGTGACGTAGCCGCTCCTCTCCACTGAGGGGCGGCTTTCTTCATCCGGGAGGGATGTAGTATGCGGATCTGGATGCGACTGC
>DAHWHT010000038.1 GCA_027335515.1 Clostridia bacterium | reverse complement strand
CGCCGAGTTTGGGCGTGTGCTTTCCGCCGGTGAGCATCAGGGGGTTGGCACGGTTGCTGCGCTTGGTGCCCTGGCCGACCGGCTGTCGCACCCTGAGGTGCGCTACCTCGCCGACGCCATCGGGGACGGCGCCGAGATGGGTCGTGGCCTGGGTCAGACCCTGCGGGCCGCCGCCGGGTCACTGCGGGCCATGCGCTACGAGGCCCTGCAACACCGGGCCCAGGGCCAGGGCATCTCCTCCAGCGTGCTCCTGGCGCTCTGCGCGGCGGTGCCCACTGGGCTGCTCATCCTCTATCCGGGCCTTCGGCTGATGCTGAAGGGGTTGTGAACCGGCCAGCCACGTTCCATTGCTTCCATTGGGCGCTGCCCCGGGTGCCGGATGTGGGTTACGGTGGCCATGGTTGGTTTTGGGCCTGGGGCCCCGTCAGTGCTTTGTCCGCAACTGCTCAAGGTATTCACGAGCCTCGGCGGATGTCAGTAACGGTTCTTCCGTTTCGCGGGAGGCTTCCATTACGATAGTCAGCTCCACATCATTCTCCGGCTCGATAAAGCCGGCAGCCTGAACGAGGTATTCCTCCGTGTCGCCTTCGCCCGTGAGGACGGCAGTGCCATGCTTGGCGATCTCCAAACGAAGCTGCTCCAGCAGGTTTTTCGGAACAACGATTTTCGCCATGCGTTTCCCTCCCTTGTCCGTACGAGGCGATGGTAGCACGCGGGTTGGTGGGTCGAGTGTCGCGGGGACCACTCCTGCCGCGAAGGGAGGTGATCCTGTATGGGTCCCACGGCGGTGCGCCTGACCTGGGCCGCCATCGGTCTCATCGTCGCCCTACTCGTCGGCGGCATCCTGTATTCAGCGGCGAACACCAAGGCTAACAACGTCGCCGGCCAGATCAGCGCCACCACGTCCTGTTCCGCGTCCACTTGCACCAACGGATAGCGGCCTGGGCCGCCGGCGGGGGATTGCTCCCCCGCCCGGGCGGTCACAACGCGTCAAGGAGGATCCGGCATGCGCAAGACCTGGCTCATTCGGGTGCTCGGCGTGTTCCTGTGCCTGGGGTTTCTGGTCTATGTGCCACTGCACTTGACGGCGCCGACGCTGTATCTTGCCCAGCATCATGTGCTGCCAGCGGCGATTGCGTTGCCACAGATCATCCTCGTGGACGTTCTCTGCGTCGCCGCCGCGCTTTGGGCGGTCGCGCGGATCGTCTTTCGGTCATGGGGGTAGCCCGAGGCGGGGGTGGGCGTGGTGCGATTGCGCTGCCGGCGGGGCGATACTTCCGTGGAGTTCTTGGTCCTGTTCCCGATCCTCCTGGGCGCGGTCTTTCTCGGCGTCGCGTTCGCCATGGCTGCGCTCGCCCGTGCCGAGGTGTCTGTCGCAGCTCGGGCGGGCGCTCGGGTTGCCGCGATCGAGTGCGGCCAGGGCACCGCCGCCTGGTCCTCCGACGCCCAGAGCGTCGCGGTCGACGAGCTCCAGCAGGGCGGGTTGCAGTTGGTGACGGAGGTGCCCAATCCCACCCAGGCTGGCAACTGGTATGTCGGCACCTACTGTTCCAGCTTTGGTCAGGCCGGCGGGGTCGCCGCGGTGCAGGTGCAGTATGCCGCGCTCAACCTCTTTCCGCAGTTTGGGTCCCTGTTTGGCGGTACGGGTGGGGCCGGGGCGTGGAGCCTGAACGAGGTCGCCAGTTTTCCGACGGAGTGAGGAGGGGCGATGGCATGCGTCGGCCGGGGCAGGTGGCGGTGCTCTTCCTTCTGCTGTTCCCCGTCGTCTGGTTCGCCGTGCTGCTGCCCCTCAGCTACGCGTGGGATGCGACCGCACGCGCCGTCATTCAGGCCGGCGTCCAGGCGGCCGCGCTCGGCTGTGCATCGCAGGCCACCATGACGCGCAAGGTGGACGCCCGTGGGTACGTCTACAGTTCCTCCGTTGCCGTGCGGCCGCATGCTGGGCCCGCGGCCGCGGCCGCTTGGTGGCAACAGTCCCTGCTGCAGGGCGGGGTCTCGGGATTGTATGTGGCGCGGTGGAGCGTCTCCGTCAGTGGATCTGTCTGCGTCGTTCAGGTCGCCGTCAACGTCACTCCGCCCGCCGGCTCGCTCTTCAGTGCCTTTGAGCATCTGGCGGCTGGTGTCGCGGCCAAGGCGATTGTGCCTGGGTAGGCGGTTCTGATTGCATCGGTTTGCGCAATGCGTGCAACCGGGAGAGATTGCCAGTATACGCCAACTCGGCCATGGGAGTATAGTCCGCAGGAGGTGTGGCGCCATGGCAGAGGAAGCGTCCTCCGCCGACGGGCAGGGTTCGACTCCAGTGCATGCGACGATCGATGCGCAGGGTCGCATCGTATTGCCGGAGCCCATTCGTTCTTTCCTGCAGGTGGCCTCGCATGCTGCCATTTCAGTGACGGCGGACGGCGGATCTCTGGAAATCACCGTCCAGCTTGCCCCAGAAGCAGTCGCGCAGTACGGGGCTGCCTTGGCCCCTTCGGATGAAACCCTGCCTTCTGACGAGGAGTTACGCGATGCAGAGGAGCGGGCCGCCGAGCGGGTCTTTCGGGCAACGTACGGGCGGCTATAGCCCGCCACCTCTCATCTTGCTGGATACCAATGTTTTGATTCGTCTTGGCGATGGTCGAGCCGCAGCGCCCCAACTCATCAATCAGCTTTTCAACGGGCAAGTACGGTTACTTCTCGCTAAGTATGTGCTGCGCGAATTCTGCGGCGTCCTCGCGGACGAATCGCGACTGGATACGGCAGCCCATCTCAACCGCGTTGTCATGTTGCTGGCACACGGCCTGATGATGGGGAGTGTGGTGGCTGCTCGGTGGGAGCCGGCGCGGGAGGATGTCATAGCCAACCTATCCTGCTTGACTGATCCGAAGGACGTTCCCATCCTCCTTTCCGCGAGAAAGTTCGAAGCATCCGCTATCATTACGTATAATGTGAAGCACTTTCGTGCGCAAAAAGAGTTTCCCGTCTTCACTCCGGAAGAATATTGCTCAACGAACAGCTGAGCAGATCGCCTGGGCGCGCTATTGGTATTTGTCACTGAATCGCTCGCCGTACGTGTCCCCATGTCACCTTTGCCGGCGAGCCTCTGGGGGCGCGCTTGGGGGCGGCGCAGGCGGCGAGAAACGTCACAAGGGTCCGCCCTGGCTGGTCAGCCTATCGCGCCCCCCACTCCCCGGCAAAGGCACGGCTCCGCTGACACGGGGACAGGTATCTTGCGCGTGTTAAGGTCATTTACCCTGAGCGCCTCCAATCCGCCACACTTCCGCATGGATACCAGTGGCTTTTCGCGTCTATACACTCGCATGCAGACCATGCGGTTCCGTTTCGGGGGGGCCGGTACGCGTGCATCGAGGAGGGGTCTCCATGCTGTGGATACGGCCCGTCGTACTTGCCGCTTGTGGTGCCTTCGCCGCCATCTGGGACCTGCGCACTCGCACCATCCCCGACGCCGCCTGGATCGGCGGCCTTGTGGCAGCGGTACTGTTGGCAGTGGCAGGCGGCCCCGCCGCTCGATGGGATGCCCTGGGGGGCGCCGTCATTGCGGCCCTCGCGTTTGCGCCCGGTTGGGTCATCCGGGCTGGTGGCCAGCCCGTGCTACCTTTGGCAGATTGGTGTCTCGCCGTCGCCCTCGGAGCCCTCGCCGGACTCGCCACCGTGGCTGCCGTGACGCTGGCTGCTGGACTCGGGTTGGCCCTTGGGCTGGTCCTGCTGGTCCGGGGCCGTCGTGATGCCCGGCCCCCCTATGCCCCGGTGCTTGCCCTCGCCTTCATTGCCGCTGCCACCTGGCCGGTGCTTGCTCGCTGACGGGCCGACGCTATAGGCGTACGTTCTGTATGTAGACCCACCGGACCGCGGCCAAGAATACCAATTGCCCGCACAGGAATACCACGACATCTGGGCCGCCGCCTGGCTGCGACCCGACTGAAACCGTGAGACCCGTCACTGAGCTCGAAACTATCGGCCCGAGCAGGAGACCCCATCGACGGGGTAGCCAAGCGTTCTGCTGCCGGCCGGAGCGGAAGTGGGTCTTCATCCGCTCCGGCATCTGCGGCGTGTAGTGCAGTGATAGGACGAATTGGAGCGCGGTGATCGCGCAACTCAATCCGACGGCGGGTATGGACAAATAGGGTGCCACCAAGCTCCTCCTCTTGATCGATCAGCAAGGTTTGCTCGTGCTCTCATGGAGACAATAGGGTATCGCCGATTGTCGGACAAATCCAGACTACGCGGATTCCCCCCAGGAATGAGGTCTCCACTATGCTGCGGTCCTGGCGTAGGCCGGCCCTAGCGGCCGCGCTCTGTCTTGTCGTCTGTGCCGGCTCGGTCGCCGCCGGATCCGTCCAGTCTCAGGACCCATTCTGGTTCCGCGACGGATACACCTCCACCACTTCGGTCAACCTCGCCGCATCCACCGCCGGCGTGGATACCGCCGGCGCCGGCACGGTCCGGCTACCTTACGCACCCCTGCAGGCCGCCTTCGATCCCGCCGGCACCTACGCCCTGGTGGCCACCACCGCCGGCGTCAGCGCCTGGGTCTTCGACGGCCAGGCTGTCCGGTCGGTTACCGCCTGGAACCTCAGCAACCTCGCCAATGCCACCGGGATCGCCTGGACCATGCGCGGCCGCGCCTTTGCTGTGGCCACCGGCTCCCAGGTCGCGGTCTACGGGCTGTCGGCCGGATCCGGTGGCTACGTGGCGTCGCGGGTCGCCCAGACGGGCTTCATCGGGGCGATCGGGCTGGCACCGGGGCCTGCGTCACTGCCCTCGGCGCTCCTGGCCGCCACGGCGACGGGGGCCTCGGTGCTGGAGGCGCAGGGCGCCAGCCTCGTCGCGCTTTCAGGCGGGCCATCCGGTCTGACAGGCAACCTCGGGGTGGCCGCGACGACCGGCGGTGCCGTCGCCGCCACCTGGCAGGCCGAGGCGGTGCAGCTTTGGTCCTGGGACGGATCGGCATACCTCCCTGCGCCCTCCTGGGACCCGCCGCCCCCGCCCCTGGCCGATGGTCCCGTGGTCGGGGTCGCCTTTGACCGCGCCTCGGACGGCCAGGGTGGAACGTTGTGGGTCCTGACTCAGGAGGGGCAGCTGCTCGGCTACGCCTACGGCCCCGCCGGGCTGCAGGCACTGCCCGCCTGGTCGGTCTCCGTGCCCGCGACTCCGAACCCTCCGGCTGCCATTGCGGCCGGCTGGGGGCGGCACGCGGTGGCGGTGCTGTATCCGACCGGGTGTATCTACGAGGACCTCGCGACCGGCAACACCTTCGGGCAGGACAGCATCCGCAGCCTGGGCGGGCAGACGTGGGCGGTCTACCAGCCCTCCGCCGTGTTGCGGTCCGTCGTCCTGCCCGTCGGGCACTCCGTGGACGAGGTGCGGGTTGAGGATGCCGATTGTGCCGCCGGCCAGAGTCCCCCGAGCTGCACGGGCCTGCCCAGCGTGCCGGCCGGCACCTCCGTTGCCTACCAGGTCAGCACGGACGGCTGCCACACCTGGACCGACGCGCCGGTGTTCACCAATGTCACCGTGCCCGCCGGTTCCAACCTGTGCTACCGCATCACCCTCACCACGACAGCCTCCGCGCAGACGCCGGTCGTCGACGTGACCAACCTCTATGAGATCGCTGCGGTCACGGTGGTGGAGAGTCCGGGCGGGCCCGCGGTGCTGTGTCTCGGGTCGGGCTGCGCGTAGGGGACGGCTCCATACACGAGCGAGGCCACGCAGGCAAGCCGGGGTGGCCTCGCTCGTGTCACCCACGGGACTCACCGGCTTCCGGGGCGCCCTCGGGGACACAGCCCCCGTCGCGCCCCGGACCCCCACCCGCCCCACATTCCCAGGTCGAGCCACCCGCATCGGACCCCCGTGAGCCGGAGGCGCCGGCCTGCGCCCGGCTCGGGGAGTCTTCTGGTCGGTGGCCTTGGGCTCCCGAGTGTACCCGCCGTCGCCCGCTTCGCGGTCTTGCGGTCCTGGCGCACAGGGGCCCCGGCTTCGGCCGGGGCCTCGCGCGTCTCGCGCGCACAGCCAACCCTGCGCCCTACGGGCTACCCCAGGGTTGGGCGCTTGCGGACGCCCGACTTACGCCCGTGCACCGGCCCGCCCGGCGGGCCGGGCCTTCGGCCCGTCCTCGGGGAGCCATCAAGGCCACCTCCCAAAAAATGGCCTTGAGGGTGAGGTCGATGACGATGGCCGCTACCGTGACTGCCGCTCCTGCTCTGACCGTGGCCGACCTGCTGCGCCGCCTGGAAGAGGGGGTGGCCGCGGTTCAGGATAGCGCCTCCTGGACGCACTACCTGGCGGCCATGGCCCGGCTCCATTCCTACTCCGCACGTAACATTTGGCTGGCCCTGGCACAGCGCCCCGACGCTACCCGCCTGGGTGGGTTTCACACCTGGCGCGCCCTGGGCCGGCACGTTCGCAAGGGTGAGCACGGCATCCGCATCCTGGCCCCGGTGACGGTGCGCAAGGCCGACGACGCCGGCGACGGCGAGGACGAGACCCAGACCGTGACCCGCTTCCGGACGGTGGTGGTCTTCGATGTCAGCCAGACCGACGGAGCCGACCTGCCAGCCCACCCCTGCCAGACCCTGACCACCGACAGTGAGCGCGGCCGCTGGCTCTATGAGCACCTGCTCGACGCGGCGCGTACCCGCGGTACGACGGTGCGCCAGGACATGGCGGGCTTGGGTACCGCCCACGGGGTCTACGTGCCCGGGGTCAACGCGATCGGGCTGGCGCCTGGCCTAGCCATGGACCAGAAGGCCAAGACCCTGTGCCACGAGCTCGCGCACGCGGTGCTGGCGCACGGATCCACCGCCCGGTCGCGGGATGAGGAGGAGGCCGAGGCGGAGGGGACGGCGTTCGTGGTCGCCGCTTGGGCCGGCCTGGACACCTCCGCCTACAGCTTCGGTTACGTGGCCGACTGGGCGCAGCGCCAGGACGCCGTGGCCCTGGTCAAGCGCGTGGGCGGCAACATCCAGCGGGCGGCCGCTGCCATCCTTGCCCGCCTGGACCCGGCCGAGGCCCGCAAGACCGCCTGACGGCAACACCGGGGGGCCGGGACGGACCCGGCCCCCCGCCAAGGAGTCTACCCACATGAAGACGCTGCTGGTGACTACGCTGCTGAGCATCGCGCTCCTGGGCTCCGCGTTTGCGGCCCCCCGCCGCTTGCTGCCCCTGGTCCGCGCAGACTTGATCGCGAGCCACCCGGTGGTGGCCGGTACGGTGGCTCTGGTCCTGCGCGCCGTCCGCCAGTGACCGACGTTCACCCGCCAAGGGGGAGGGGTTCCCGATGACGACGGCTCTGCAATACGACCGCGAGGCCCGGCGGTGGTGCCTGGACGGGCGGGATTTGCACTGTGGCGATGGTCTGGTGGTGCAGGTGGGCGGGCGGTGGCTGCCGGTACGGGTCGAGTTGGACGACCGCCACGGGTGGCTGCTCTACGGCGATGGCGATCGGGTGCGCATCCTGCCCAGCCGGTTGCTGCCGGCCCGCCTGGACCCCTGAACCGTGGGCCCGGGCCCGGAGATTGCGACGGTTGACGGAGGCGGTTTGTCGTGCGTGTTCGATTGCGGGCCCTGTTGGTGCTGGGGATCGCGTTTGTGGGTGCGGCCATCGGGTTGCCCTACGTGCCGGCGTTCGCACTCTGGCACCAGCGGGGCCGGCACTCCCTGGCGGGGGTCGCGACCTGGTGTCGGAGTTTGCAGGGTGGGCTCATGTCCGCGGTGTTCCATCCGGCGGCACGGCAGTGCGCGCGGGCCGGCGCTTTGAACGCGCTGGACTGGCTGGCGTTCGTCGTCGGGCTGGTGCTGATCGCTCTGGCGGTGTTTGCCGGCCGGCGCCGCCGGCGCAGCGATGCCGCGGCTTCTTGAGCCCCTGGCGGCCACGGAGTCCGGGGCAGAGGACACGCTGGGGCGCCCTCGGGGACACAGCCCCCGTCGCGCCCCAGACCCCCACCCACCCCACAGTTCCGGGTCGGGACAGCCGGCCTGGGCCAGATCCGGACGGGCCGCGGCCCTCCGCTTCACTGCGGCCCGCTTGAGGGCATTGGCGGTGGCCTTGGGCTCCCGAGTGTACCCGCCGTCGCCCGCTGCGCGGTCTTGCGGTCCTGGCGCATGGGGGCCCCGGCTGCGGCCGGGGCCTCGCGCGTCTCGACGTCGCACCCAACCCTGCGCCCTACGGGCTGCCCCAGGGTTGGGCGCCAGCGGCCGCCCGACTTACGCCCATGCACCGGCCCGCCCGGCGGGCCGGGCCTGCGGCCCGTCCTCGTGGAGCCATCAAGGCCACCTCCAAAAAAATGGCCTTGGTGGGTGGGGTTGATCGGCGATGGCGGATGCGGTGGCTC
>DAHWHT010000013.1 GCA_027335515.1 Clostridia bacterium | reverse complement strand
CTGGTCATCGCCCACCGCCTGTCCACGGTGTGGCAGGCGGACCGGATCCTTGTGCTCCACGAAGGGGTGGTCGCGGAACAGGGATCCCACGACGAACTGCTGAAACTCGGGGGCCGGTACGCGGCGATGGTCAGGGGCAGCTCCGTTGGCACCGGCCTTCTCGGGGCGTGAGGCGGCGGCGCAGGCAGCGCGGTCGCGTCGATCGGCTGCGACACCAATCCCGCAGGCGGCACCCCGGTGGTGGGGTCGCCGTGTGGAAACGGGGCCCGTTGGGTCCGCACGCCGCAGGGCGCATCCCCCGCGGCCCGGCGCGGGGCATCGCGGCGTGGTGGTATGGCCGAACCACATGGTCGGGTGAACACGTCGCCAACTCCGTCGGGGTCGCGGCGGGGGATCGCGTTCGCAGTGGATCTGCACCAAGCGGACAGCGGCTCGGAGGGCCTCGCACCAGGGAGGCGACGGTGCGCCACAGGGATCGCGGAGCGAGGCGCGGAAGCCCCGGGCCCGGTGCGCGCTGATGGCCAGGGGCGGCCCTGTCGGCGCCGATCTTCCTGGGGCACGCGGCGGCGGGCACCCGGCGCGCATCCCCCGCCAACGCCGCGGCCGCAGGGGGATCCGCGCCCGGTCGGCATCTTCAGCCTCCATGCCGTCGGCCCGCGGACGGTCGCCGCCACGGTGGTGGTGGGGCCGGCCCCAGGGGCGCCTGTCGTGAAAGGTGGAGGCCAAACTGCCGCCCATCCTGGCAACGATCCACGACGCGCATGCGGGGCGCGAGGCCCGGTTCCACGACGGCAGCGGCGGCGGCCTTCGCGTCTGTCTCTCCTTGGGCCGGGGGGGCGGCGATCTCCTTTCCTTGGATTATGAGGCGTTCACCCCCGTTTCCTTCACGCGGCCCTGGCGGCTGGCGTCGGCGGGGCTGGAGTCCGTCCGCGTGGAGGCGCGCGCGCCGTGGGGGATCACCGTGCGGGCCCAGGTGGGGCCCTTCGCGCTGCGCGACGTTTGGCGCTGGAAGGAGGGTCGCCTCTGGGTCAGCCGCCACTGGAGCCACCGCGGCCGCAGGCCCGTCCACGGGGTTGCGCTCGGAACCCGCCTTGCGACGGACAGCGGACCCGATGCCAGGGTGACGCTACCGGGTGTGAGCTACAACGGCAACCCGTCGGCGGACCCGCGGCGGCTGGTGCCCCGCCTCACCATCGACGGCGGGCCCCTGGTCGTGGAGGAGCACCGGCTGCCCGTGCCGGCGGTGAACATCGAGTGGGCCGCAGGCGGCGCCCGGGTGGCGCTGACCGTGCTGGCCCTGCCGGCGCGCCGCGGGCCGGAGCGGGCGGGGGACCAGGGGTGGACGCTGGGGGGTACGTACGGGGCCCACGGCTTTGAGGTGCTCAGCCTCAGCGGCGTCCTTGCCCTGAACGGCGCCCGCGACACCCGCTATGCCTTCGTGAACGGGGCGGCGGCTGCTTCCGACGAGGGGTATCGGACCCTGCGGCCCGGCGATTCCTGTGCGAAGACCCTGGTGCTTGACCTGCGGCCCTGCGGTCAGCCGGGGCACGGATTCCGCCACCTCGTGCCCTGTGCTTGGGACGTGCTGCGGCCGCGGGTCCGGCCGGTGCTTGCGCCGACCGAGACCATCGCCCTGAAGGCCGCCGCCCTGCAGGCCCGCTGGCGTGAACACGGGGACGGCGGCGGCTTCCTGGTCGCGCCGGCCAGCCGCGTGGAGGGCAATATCTATGACCGGCCTCCCGGTTTCCTCTTCGGTTGGACGGGCCAGTCGCTGCGGTTGGCCTGGTGTGCCCTGGCGCTCGGCCTGCTGGGAGGGGACGCGGCCTGGGAGCGCCGGGGCCGCGCCGTCCTGGACGACTTTGCGGCGGCGCCCGATTGCCCGGAGGCGCCCGGGCTGCGGTCGATGTACCACGCGGTCGATGAGGGACGGTGGTACGCCGACGGCAGGCGCCAGGATGAGCGGTTCAGCAGCCGCATGGTGGGCGAGGCCCTCTCCAACCTGGCCGACTGTCTGCTGCTGCTGCGGGGCCGCGGCCGTCCGACCGCAGCGTCCTGGCGATCGGCGTTGCGGGCCGGCCTGGACTTTTTGGCCTCGCCCGAGCGCACCAACGCCGACGGGGTGTTCCCCGTCTTCTTCGACCGCCGGGGGAGGCCGGCCGACGCGCTGACCAGCGCCGCCGGGCTGCCGGCAGTGGCGGCGTTGTTGCTGGGCTCCGAGGTCCTGGCCGACGCCGCCCTGAGGGCGCGCGCCCTGGCGTTGCTGGATCGCTACCACGACCGGTTCGCCCGGGATTTTGCGCGCCCGTTCAGCCGTTCGACGCTGGACGCGGCGTGTGAGGACAAGGAGGCCGGCCTCTACTTCTTCCTGGCGGCCTACCACGCCTTCCGGCTGTCCGGCGCGGCCCCCTATGCCGAGGCCGCCCGCGCGGCGGCGGAGTGGGCGGCGACCTTCGTCTATTGCTGGGATGTGCGATGGCCGCCGGGCAGCGCGTGCGCGCGCCATGGCTTTCGCACGACGGGCTGGCCCAGCGTCAGCGTGCAAAACCACCACATCGACGTATTCTTCTTCCCCTGGGAGGTGTATGACCTGGGGCGGCGTCTGGGGGACCGCAGGCTTGAGGCCATCGGCCTTGCGGTGCTGCGGGCCTGGACCCACGGCATCGCGCGCCGCCCTGGCGACTGGGGCTACTCGACGGCGGGTGAGCAGGCGGAGGCGTTCTTTCAGACCAACTGGTCGACCACCGAGGGCGGGCGGGGCGGGTTCAACCCCTGGAACCCCTCGTGGATTACGGGCATGGTCCTGCAGGCGAACCTGCGCTTGGCCCATCCGCAACTGCGCGGCGGCTAGTGGCGCGTTCCGTTCGTTCAGGGGCCAACAGGGCCAGGGTGGGTGCGTGGCCGGTCAGGCTGGAGTGGGCACGAACGCAAGGTCGTTCACCAGCATCGTCAGAAGCTCGGTAAGCGCCCCGAAGACGGCCTCCGCTCCCACTCGCCCCGACGATCCGTCAAGCCCAGTTGGTACTGCCCGCTTCGCAAGGAGGTGCGGCGTGCGCGGTTCCAGCATCCATCGTCTTCGTGGGTGTAGGTGACCAGATGCCGTCCGCATGCGCGTACGTGCGGGTGCGGAAAGCCCTCGTATCAAGAGTGCGGCGGACAGACCACCTGCAGGTGGGTCCTGGGGGCTGGCCATGAAGCCCCGCGCCGCTCGTCGGAAGCGGGTGAGAAGATTGCCGGCGGGGCTGGCTCCCTTGATCTATTTCACGACGCGGCAGGCTTCGCTTCACGCTGCGGACCGGCTCGTTGGCCAGGACCGACGGGCGCCTTCCCCCAGTGCTGCTACCCTGCAGACTGCGAAACACCATTCAGACAAGCCGACGGATCGCGTTGGAGGTCGTTGTGCACATCGGGGGTCCGACGGCTTCGGTCACGGCTGCTCTGCCAAGCTGTTATGCACAGCGCAAAGGGGTGAGCATTTCTTAATCCTTTGCGCTGTGCACATGGCAACTCACCGTCCGTGCTCGTCTGCGCTCTAGTGCGGACTTTCGCCGCTGTATTGGATGTGTGTTGTAGCGCCTGGTGTTCCGTTCGGATCAGACGATTCCACGGAGTGCGTCTTGTAGTTGAACACCTCGTATCCAAAGCCCTGGGCTACAAGCACCCAGTCTCCGTTAATGCCCCGGATGTATGCATTCCTTGGAGCCCCGTTGATGCTCAGCGGATAAAACACTGCGCTCTGGCCAGCGATCTCCAACATGCCCGGCCATCCTGTACCCTGGAAGTGCCCACTCCACACCTGCAGTCTGCTGTTAATAGCCCATCCAGACCCGTCAACCACGAACTTGCCATCATGCGTCCGCCCCGACGCCGTCAAAGCAGCAGAAAGGAGCGCGGGATTTGGCTGACCAGGAAGCGGATGCGGCGAGCCTGATGCGTACGGCACTCGCGGAGTGGTCAAGGTTGGCGCCGGAAGCACTGGTACATCTATCTTCGATGGCGTCGGGACAGCGTTTGCGCTTGCGGAATGAACCACCGGAGTGGCCGGGTGCAGCGGGTTGACGGAGACTGCTGCATGTGCTGTGCGGTTTGCTGCGAGATAGAAGCTGACACCGCCGAGCACCAGCAGCACTGCCACCGAAGATGCTACCATAATGCGTCGGGAGCCACTCAGCGTAAAGCGCTTTTTCATATGACTCACCCCGACGTTACAGATCATACTGCCTTCGAACGGCTAGAGAGTGTAGGGATGTGGTAGGTTCTGGTATCCGCCGACCACAACCGGGATGCTGTCGCTCCCGCACGGCTTGCCTGGCCCGGTTTCTCAGGTTGCGCCGCGGCCGCGACGAGGCGTCGCGAGGCTCAGTCTCCGTGTGCCATCGTCACCAGCAGCAGGGTGTCGCCGGCCCGCAGTTCCGCCTCGGCCGGCGGCAGCGGGATCGTGCGTCCGTCGCGGTGGATCGCAAGGAGGGTGACGCCCTCGCCGACGTAGACGCGGATCTCGCGGACGCGTTTGCCGGCCAGGACGTCGCCTTCGACGACCTCCTGCTCCCGCAACTCCAACCCCGCCTCGTCGACGATGGTGTCGAGGAAGTCGGTGGAGATCGGCCGCGTCACCAGTCGCGCGAGCCGCTTGCCGCCCAGGGCCGTCGGCAGGACGACGCGCGCCACGCCCAGGGCGCGCAGGTGCCGTTCGGCCCGCGCCGATTCGGCCCGGGCAATGACGCGGATGCCGGGGGCCACGTCGCGGATCGCCAGGAGCGCATACAGGTTCTGCGCGTCGTCCGGCAGGGCCAGCACCACATCCGAGGCGCGGTCGACCCCGGCCTCGGCGAAGGTGCCCTCCTCCATCGCGTCCCGGGCCAGGACGAGGAATCCGGCCTCGGTGAGGTGGCGGGTGCGCGCCTCGTCGCGGTCGACGACGACCAGGGCCTTGCCGAGCCGCCGCAGTTCGAGGGCCACCTGTTGGCCCACGCGGCCACCGCCCACGACGATCGTGTGCCCACGCAGGCCGGCAATGCGGTTGGCCACCGATGCGCCCCCCCACAGACTGCGGACATCGATCGCCACCAGTGTACTGGCCACGACCGCGACGGTCAGGGCCCAGGCCGCATACCCCAGGACGGCCAGGCCCCCGATCAGGACGTATTGCCCTGGGGTGTGGGGTATGGTGCGGCGGGTCCCGAGCGTTGAGGCCGTCACCAGGGTGCGGTAGAGGCTGACGGCCCAGCCGCCGCCGAAGGCCGCGTGGAAGCCGACGGTTCCAAGGGCGAAGAGGCTCAGGAGCGCGAGTCCGGCGGGCAGCAGCTTCCCCGCCGTGGATGCCGGCGCGCGCATGCCGATCCCCCCGGCTGTGCTGTACGCCGTGCGGGGGCCGGTCCCCGCCGCCGCTCGTTTGCGGTTGGGGCGGGCGGCCGTCGCCGGGTGGCGCCGCCCTCCCGTGGGTCGGCGCGTACGGGCGGGCGGGGCCGCGGGAGCGGGTTGCCGCTCCCGGTCGGCCCCGGGGCGAGGCGTCAGCCTCCGGTGGTGGAGAAGGTCACCCGC
>DAHWHT010000329.1 GCA_027335515.1 Clostridia bacterium | reverse complement strand
CGGTGGCTTTCATCTTGGCCACGTGCGCGCGCAGGGCCTGATCGGCGGCGGCCCACGCCTCGGGGGCGGCCGCGCGCGGCGCGCGGCGGTGAGCTCGTACAGGGTGTGGATGCGCAGACGCCAGTTCTCGGCCCAGCGGGCAGCGGCGGCCGTGTGCTCATCCCGGGCCGCCTTGAGCAAGCGCCGGCGAAGGTGGGCCCAGCAGAAGGCGTTGACCACCCAGCCGGCCAAGGACTTGTACACGACATAGCAGTCGGTGAGCAGGATCAGCCGGGGGTGGCGGGGCGGGCCCTTGTGCTTGTCCCCACCGGACCACGCGTTCGACCACCCATATCCGTCATCGAACTTAAAGGTGGAATCCCCGCAAAGTCGTACCTGCGGGGATTCCGTGCGCCCACGAGGCTTGTAGATGTCATTGGAGCGGGAGACGGGATTTGAACCCGCGACCCTTTGCATGGCAAGCAAATGCTCTACCCCTGAGCTACTCCCGCCCATA
This sequence comes from Clostridia bacterium, assembly GCA_027335515.1. The sequence continues at coordinate 10,442 of DAHWHT010000329.1, read as the reverse complement.
ACGCCGGACTTGGTGCGGACGGAGAGATTTGAACTCTCACGGGCTTCCGCCCACCAGCTCCTAAGGCTGACGCGTCTGCCGTTCCGCCACGCCCGCCCGGCTTCTGTGCAGCGGCAGTATAGCGCAGGCCATGGCGGACCGCAAGGATCCAGCGGCCGCGGTCACGCGGGCGTCTGGCCGCGCGAGCCCGCGAGCCGTTGGGCCAGCCGCCCCATCACGGAACCACCCGGCCACCGCCCCGACCCGGTAGCCGCACCTCCGCCCGAGGGCCGGGCGGCGGCGCCTCGCCATCCGCCGGAATGGCCTCCAGATATGCGATGACCTGATTGGTGAGCTGTGTCGGGGTCGAACTGCCCGATGTCACCGCCACCGTGCGCACGCCCCGCAGCCATTCCGGCCGAATCTCCTCGACACTCTCAATGCGGTGCGCGGGCCGGCCGGCGATCTCCTGGGCGACCTGCACCAATCGATTGGAATTGTTGCTGCGCGGATCGCCGACCACCAGCACCACATCCGCAGCCTCGGCCCGCTCGGCCACCGCCCGCTGACGCAACTGGGTCGCCATACAGATCTCGTTGAAAACCTCGGCGCCTGGGAATCGGCGCAGGCAGGCGGCGATCACTTCCTGCGTATCCCATTGTGAGAGCGTGGTCTGGGTAACGATCGCCACCGGTCCCGGAGGCAGGTCCACCGCGGCCAGATCGGCTTCCGTCTCCACCAGATAAACCATGCCCGGGGCGACGCCCATGGCGCCTTCCGGTTCGGGATGGCCCTTCTTACCAATGTAGAGGATGCGTGCCCCAGCGGCCACGCGGTCACGGATCACATCGTGGGTGCGCGTCACATCGGGGCACGTGGCGTCAAAGCAGGTCAGACCGCGGGCCTGCGCCTGACGTTTCACCTCCGGGGACACGCCGTGCGCCGTGAAAATCACGGTCCCCCGCTCGATCCGCTGCAGCAAAGCCGCCCGGTCCGCACCGTCCAGGGTGACGATCCCCTGACGCTCCAGGTCATCCACGACGTGGCGGTTGTGTACGATCATCCCCAGCACGTGGATCGGCCGCGGCACCTTGGGGTCTGCGGCCACCCGCTGCGCCAGGGTGAGGGCATCCACGACGCCGTAACAATAGCCACGCGGACTCAGGGCGATGACCCGCACCCCACTCACCCCCGGACCACACTAACCCGCAGGGTCACCGTCGGCAATGCCGGCGATCCCACCGCGCCCACCCGTTGCGCCCCGCGGCTCACTGATAGGTGACCACCAGCGGCGGAGGCTTCAGCGCCACCACCTGGGACGGCTGCAGCAGCGGCACATCGTTGTGGTAGAAGAGCTTGATGCCGCCGTAGCGCACCGGTTTCAGCGGCTGACGCGTGATGAACGCGTGGTAGTTGTGGATCTTGAGCGCCTGCCCTCCGAAACCGTCCGTATTGAATACCACCTGCGTCCCCGGCTGCGGGTGAATCCGGTACCAATGCGGCAGCATATCGGAACGGAACTCATACACCTCGACAATCTTGGCCGGCAGGCCCCGGCTGCGCACCATCTGTGACAGATAGTGCAGGGCCCAGTTGACCGCGCTGGCGTGCATGGTGCCCACCCATTGCCCGGGCACCTTGCCCGGGGGCATGTCAAACTCAGGATCCAGGGCCAGTTCGACATCCGGCTGTTCCAGGAACGGCTTCCAATAACGCACCTCGGACTGGACGCTGCTCTGGCCCACCTGAAGGTCAAGGATCAACAGCATATGGTTGCGACGCGCCAGGGCGAGTTCCTGGGCCGCGAGCGCGTACGTCATCCGCAGCCGATACTTGCCCCCCACACCCGGACTGCCCTGGGCCACCGTCGCCACCATGTCCAGTGCCGGAACCACCGGCAGCTTGGGATCCACCCGGGCGTACGCCGCCGCCTGGGCCTGCAGATGGGCGATCAGCGCCGCGGGCGGGTAGACGCCAAGGACCCCCATCACCGCCGTCAGCGGGTTGCCGTAGTAGGCCACGATGCGGTGTGCCGGCAGCCACGCCGCATGGCCCTTGGGCGGCAGCAGCGGCGCCGGCGTGCCGGCGGGCAGTCCCACCGCCGGCGGCGCGGGCGTACGCTGGGCGCGCGTCGTCTGCGAGGCGCCGGGACTGGTCGTGGACTTGGCCGTCGACCCGGCATGCGCCTGAGCCGAACTCCGCCGCGTGGCGGATCCGGCCGCGGATCCCGTCGCCGACGGCCGGTTGGACCCGCGAGGCGTGCTCGCGGGCCGACGCGGCACCACCGTATGCCGCCCCGCGACGCGGCCCCAGAGGACCCCCCCCACGATACCCAGCAGGGCCGCGGTGGCGAACGCCAGCAAGGCACGCCGACGGCGACGGCGGGAGACAACCCGACGTTGGGAAACGGAAACGGGCAGATCCAACGGCACACGTCCTTTGCGGCAGGGGGGAGATGCTCCTGCGACGATGGCAGCAGTATGGGGCATGCGGCCGGACCCGCACAACCTACGTCTGTTCCGCGCGGGACACGACCACGCGATTGCGGGCCCGCTTGGCCGCATAGAGCGCCCGGTCGGCGGCGTGCACCAGGCGCAGCGGATTCATCCCGCGATCCGCCACCGCGATGCCCGCACTCACGGTGATGCGGAGCAAGGGACCATCCGGCAGCACCTGCACCGCCTGCCGCTCAATGGCCTCCCGCAGGCGCTCGGCCAGGTCCGCCGCCTCACCCGCAGATGTTCTCGGCCAGACGATCAGAAACTCGTCTCCGCCATACCGCGCCAACACGTCCTGCGGACGCTGGTTGCCGTATGCGGTCCGCACCACCCGCACCAACACCGCGTCGCCCGCCAGGTGGCCGCAGCCGTCGTTGACATCCTTGAATCCGTCCAGGTCCAGCAGGGCCACACACAACGGCAGGGCGTCGGACTTCAGCATATCGCGCAGCAAAAACAGGCCCTGGGCGCGGGAAACCGCCCCGGTAAGCGCGTCGCGCATCGCCGACTGCCGCTCCCCCAGCATCTGGGCCGACCAGAAGGCCGAGGTCACGGCCGCCAGCAGCATATAGCCCGCCACCGGCAGGGCCGCGGGCCCCCCCAGCACGCGACAGGCGACGGCGGATCCGACGGCCAACACCATTCCGGGGACGGGGGACAGACGCAGCGGCCCGTTGGCCGCCAGGACAAAAAGCAGCGGCAGGAACGGTCCGCGCCCACCACCACTGGCCCAAACCCAGGCGGCCACAAACAGCGCGTCCAGGAGCAACGAGCCGTGGGGGAAACGGCGGGCCACGGAAGGCCAGCGGTAAACCACCAGCGCGGCCGCCACACCATACAACACGGCAACCGGTACCAGGACCTGTTCGACGCGAGGATGCCCGCCGGCCAGCGGTGGCAGGCCAACCCAAACCGCGAAGGTCAGCACAACGGCAGCCAATCGCGTCCAGGCGATCAGGCGCGACGCCTTGAGGTGGAGCTGCCACTGCCAAATGCGGTCACTCTGCCGGCGGACATGCCGGCCACTGGCCACGATGGCGCCCCCTCCCGCGCACCCGACCGCCCGCGATGGGCCGAGGGGGGCGTTGCAGGTTGCTGCTTTCATAGCATCGGCGGCGGGCGGCCCATTGATGAGAACCCTCAAGCACTCGAACCGCCGACGGCATCCGCGGCTGCCGCGGAGCGCACCAGGGCCCGGGCCGCGGCCTGGGCGAACTCGGGACTGGCGGGTGCAACGACCCGTCCAGGTGGTCGGTCTCCCTGCAGCAGGCCGTCGAGGGCATCCGCCAACGCGCGCAGGAACAGCGCCTGCGGATGCGGCGCCGCCATGGCCTCCGCCGCACGGCGAGCCACGGCGGCAATCACTCCCAATTCCCCGGGCTCCAGATAGAGGGCCCCGTCGATCTTCTTCACACTCTGCAATATACCGGCGATGCCAGGCGAACCCTGTCGATGTTCGACGGCAAGAACGTCAAGTGGCAGATCTCAGGCACGCGGAATGGCGGCCACCGCCAGCCGATCGGCCTGCTCGTTGCGGGGATCCCCCGCATGGCCGCGCACCTTGCACCACGTCACCACGCGAACGCGCGCGAGCTCCAACAATTGCATCCACAGGTCTCGGTTCGCCACGGACTCGCCACGGCTGTTGCGCCAGCCGTTGCGCTCCCAACCCGCGTGCCAACGCTGCTTAAAGCAGTTGATCACGTACGCCGAATCGCTGCGAACCTCCACTTGGGCACCCTCGGGCAAGCGGGCCAGTGCCTCGATCGCGGCGCGCAGTTCCATGCGCTGGTTGGTCGTTTGCGTCTCGCCGCCCGAAAAGGCGCGGCCGTCCGCAAACACGACCGCCCAGCCGCCGGGACTGTGGGCCCCACCGTTGCCCGAGCACGCACCATCGGTCCACACCACCGCACGCTCCATCATCGACCCCCCGTCACACCATGGACGATCAGAGTTCGCACCCTGCGGCATCCCCACCTCCCAGAGCGGTCGGACGGGGACACGCCGCCGAACGCTCCGGCGCGAGGCCGCCACACCGCCGCCCATCGCCCGCAACAACGTCCCGTCGGGGCAGCCTGGACGCCCAAGGCCCGTGAACGCAGGGCGCAGGAAGGCGTGCGGCGCGGATGGAACAGGGCGCATCCAGGACCGCTGCAGGCAGGTCGATGAAGGCAGGGGCAGGGGCACGCCGTATTCCCGCGATCACGGATCGGGGCGGCACAAACGATGGATGCCGCGCTGGCCGATTTCGAGCGGGCAGCGGCTGGCACCGCCACCGCCCCGAAGCAAAGAATGCCATGCCCCAGGCTGCAATCTGAAGGAGGCGAAAACCTGGCAGGTGGGCCATGCCCGCCGAGGGATCGGCGCGCCACGGCTTCCGACCAGGGAACCGGTTGACCGACCTGCTGGTGGCCTTTGTGGGTGGCTTGGTCTCCTTCGTTTCACCCTGCGTCTGGCCACTGTATCCCGCCTACATCGCCCAGGTGGCGGCCACCCAGCGCGGCCGAACACTGCTCGCCGCCGCGCTGTTCACGGTCGGTTTCACCGCCGTTTTTGTGGGCTTCGGTCTGTCCGCCAGCGCCCTGGGAACGTGGTTGCGAACCTACCAGCTGCCGCTGCAAAAGGCGGGGGGCATGCTCATCCTCCTGCTCGGCCTCACCGTCTCCGGAATACTGCCCGAGCGCCTGCTGGGCGGACCGCGGGGAGTGAACTGGAAAGCGCCCGGTACCGGGCCCCTGGCCGCCTTGGCCATGGGCGCCGCCTTCGCCGTCGGCTGGACACCCTGCGTCGGCCCGGTTCTGGCCTCCATCCTGGTCCTGGCCGGTACGTCCGGGGGCACCGCCGCCGGCGCGGGCCTCCTTCTGGCATACAGCGCCGGCTTCGCCGCGCCCTTCCTCCTGTTTTCCGCCGTGGCCGCCCGAAGCCCCAACCTGCTGCCGCGGCTCGGTCCCACGCTGCCGTGGCTGCGGCGTATCTCGGGCCTCGGCCTCGCCGCCTTGGGTGTTCTCGTCTTCACCGGTCAGTTGCAAAGTCTTTCCACCTACCTCTTCAACCGGCTGTAGGGGAAGGGGCGCCCGCAGCGAGGCATGCGCCATCCGGCGGCAGGGTCCGTGGCACCCATTGCGAACAGACGGCGGTTGGAGTTTGCCTGGGAGGGGTATGGGAGTGCCAAATGAACCGGTTCGCATCGGAATCATAGGGTCTGGCGGGATCGCGGGCGCGCACGCCGAGCGCTATCGCAACCTGCCGCAGGCACGCGTCGTCGCGGTCGCCGACGTGGTACCCGGCAAGGCGCAGTCCTTCATCGACCGCTTTGGCTTCGAGGGTGCCCGGGCCTTTACCGACCTTGGCGAGATGCTGCGCGATGACTTCGACGCGGTCAGCATCTGCACGTTCAACGCGGCCCACTATGAGCCCACGATGCAGGCGCTGTCTGCGGGCAAGCACGTCCTGCTGGAAAAGCCCATGGCCGTCAACCTGCAGGAAGGCGTCGACATGGTGCGCCTCAGCCGGCGGGTCGGTAAGATGCTGTCGATCGGCTTCCAGACCCGCTACGATCCCGGGGTGATGACGGCGCGCCGCATTGTCGCTTCGGGAGCCCTCGGCCGCATCTACTACGCGGAGACCGGTGGCGGTCGGCGCAAGGGCATCCCGGGCGGTACCTTCGTCCGTCGCGCATCCGCCATCGGCGGCGCCATCCTCGACATCGGCTGCTATTCGCTCGACACCGCCCTGCACGTCATGGGCAATCCGCGCCCAATCTCCGCATCCGCCCACACTTCAGCCCACTTCGGCAAGTCGCCCACCTACGCCCGGCAGGCATGGGGCGGAAACATGTCCCCTTCCGACTTTGATGTCGAAGACTTCGGCGCCGCCTTCATCCGTCTCGAAGGGGATGCCATCCTCTACTTCAAGATCGCCTGGGCGATGCACGCCGAGACCCTCGGGTCGACGTTCCTGCTCGGTACCGAAGGCGGACTCAACATGGATGGCATGCGCGTCTACCACGACCAGTTCGGAACAGGGGTCCACACCGATGTCCCGGTGCGGGGCGGCAACTGGCGAGACAGTTTCACCCGCAAGATCGAGGCGTTTGTCGAGGCGATCCAAACCGGTGGGCCGGCGCCGATCCCCGGTGAGGACATCGTGAACGCCACCGCGATCCTCGACGCGATTTACCGCTCCGCCGCCGAACACGCCGAAGTCCGCATCGATATCCCCGCGCTGGACTGAGGCGGTGGGCCGGGGGGAGGCACGCCCTGCGGCGCGCTTCCCCCCGCCGCTCAATGCCCGCGCTCCGGATACAGGTCGACCGGCCGGGCGCGGGCAAAGGCGTCCGCCTCGGCCCGCCAGCTGAGCAGCAGTGCGCGCACAGCATCCGCACCGGCGGTGGCGGCCCGCCGCAGGGCGTCGCCGCCCGTCAGCCGATCCACCCCATGAATCCCGTTGTGCACCCGCCACTGAAACGACGGGTCGGGCAGCACACGACACAGCAGGTGCGCCGCGGCCATCAGAGCGGCATCCGCCGGGCGGGCGTTGTGCGGCTCCAGATCAAAGGCCACCCCCTGGCACACCAGCCCGGCATGCTTGGAGGCGGTGGGCACAAACCACGTGGGCCGCACCCGCAGGCCGGTCGGCATGCTGGACTCCAGGCGTTCGACCAACGCCGGCCCGTCCCACCCCGGTGCCCCGATTTGACGAAAGGGATATGGGGTGCCGCGGCCTTCGGAGGCGTTGCTCCCCTCAAAGACGCACATCCCCACATACAACTCCGCCATGTCTGGTCCGGTGCTGTTGGGCGAAGGCGGCACCCACGGTCGATTCCACGCCGCAAAATCCTGGGTGCGGCGCCAGCCCTGCACGGGCCACACGTGAACGGCGCCCTCGGCCAGACCATCCTCGCGCGCCGCCAACAGCGCGAGTTCGCCCATCGTCATCCCGTGGCGCAGCGGCACATCAAAGGCGCAAACCAAAGACGTAAGGCCCGGCGCCCGCGTCGCCGGGCCCGCCACGAGGCCACCCAACGGGTTCGGACGATCCAGTATGTGAACGGGCACCCCCGCCCGCACCGCCGCCAGCGAAAACCGCCTCATGGTCCCCGGGTATGTGAAGTAGCGTGCCCCGATGTCCTGCAGGTCGACCAGCACCGCATCGAGGCCGGCGAAGATACCGCTCTCCAGACCGCCGTCGGTTCCACGCCCCCGGGGCCCATAGAGACTGCAAACCTCAATCCCGCTGATCGGATCCACCCCGTCCGGAATCGGCTCGCCACCGGGCCGCTCCCCGCGAACGCCGTGCTCCGGCGCGAACAGGCGCACGACATGAAGATCGGGGAGCGCGGCCAGGCAATCCACTCCACTGCGCCCCCGCGCATCGACACCGGCCGCGTGGGTCAGCAACCCGACGCGCGCGCCACGCACCGCCGTCGGCAGCGACGTCAGCCATTGATCGAGTCCCGTCTGCAGTTGCACACCGACCCCTGGTTAGAAGAATGTGTACCAACCGATCCCTCGGTCTTCCACACGTCCGCCCAACCAGGCTCTTGCCCCTTTCGGCCTTGAATTGGCCCCTCCACGGGGCCGCAGGCAACAGGCGGACTCGGGCCGCGCGGCAAGGCTCCGCGCACGCCGGGACTCCCACCCGGACCGGAGGGCGTTCACACGGCCTGCGCCCCTTGCAGAATCCGCTCGGTTTCGCGGACCGCCCCCTGCCGGGCCTCCGGCGGCCGGTCGGCCCCGCCTACCCGGCTGACCCCGCCAACCGCGCCCTTTCGCCCCGGTGCCGCGCCCACCTGCGACTCGCCCACGACTTTGCGCGAGCCGCCCCCGCCTCGGCCATCCGGCCACGGCTGCGGGTGGCCGTCACGCCCCACGTTCGCGCCGGCCACCCCGTGCGGGTATCCGGTCCACGGACACCACGCCCCGGCCCAGGACGCACGCCGCTTCCGGCGCGCTTGGCGTGAAACCCACGTGCGCGCGCCACCGACCGGTCGCGCAGCGCAGCAGTTCCCCCGGGTGGGGCCGCCCGGACGGCACCAGATCCCAGAGCGGCCTTCACCACTGCGCGCCCTTCGCCCGCCTCGCAACCCGTACCACTTTTCACCAACTCAGCGAACGCACCTTCCGGCTCCCGGTCTGCGGTGACCACGCTGTGTATGCCCACCGCGTCAAACCGCCGGTGCCCACCCCCGGAACGGGCCATGGGCCAAAACCTGCCTTCCTTGTCCCACCGGCGCAACGTTCCCACGCGGATCCTCCGTACCCAGGCGACCTCCGAGGGGCCGAAAACCTCTGGCCACCCGCCAAACCTGCGCCTACCTACCCCATGGGCCCGATCTGCGCGACGTTTCGGGCAGCTGCTTCAACCTCCCCACCCCTTGCGTTCACGCCAACTCCGGCGGCACCACCGCAAGCGCCTCGACCAGGGCGCGCGCGGCCGGCGCCTCGAGGGCAAGGGCCGCCGCCGCCGCCGCGGGTGGCAGCGTCAGCAAGAACGTCCGTGCGGCCCAATCGGACGGCAGCGCCGCGGCCAGGGCTTGGCGCAGCACGCCTCCCGATGCCGCCCACAGTCCACCCGCCAAACCCACCGGAGCCTGCGGTCCACTTCCCGCCCGGGCGCACGCCGCCCGCAGCAACCCCATCAGGCCCTGCGCCGCTCCCAGCACAATCCCTTCCGCCGCAGGGTCGGCCCGCGCCCGGTCCAGGATGAGGGGCGCCAGCGCAGCCAACCGCGCCGGCTCCGCCCAGCGCGCCGCGGCCGCCTCCGCAAGGCGCACCGCGGCCAAACCCTCCTGCTGCATCAGCGCCGCGGCGAGTCCCGCCGCCTGCGGTCGACGCCCGTCGAGGAACTCCGCCGCCGCCACCAGGCCCTGGGCCCCGAGCCAGGCGCCGCCCCCGGGATCGCCGAGGTAGCGGCCCCATCCGCCGGCGCGGGCCTCGCCCCCGGGGCCGCGCGCCAACGCCATGCTGCCCGTACCGGCGATCAACACCGCCGCGGGTCCGTGGGGCACACCCGGACGGACGGCCGCCAGGGCGATGTCCGCATCGGTGCACACGCGCAGCGACGCCACACCCAAAGCGTTATGCGCAAGGGCCGCGGCCAGGGCGTGCCGCGCCCGCTCCGCCCGCTCCGGCTGACCCGCCCCGGCGAAGCCGGCCACCACCCGCAGCGATCGCGGCACCGGGTGGCCGGCAGCCAGCGACCGGGAGAGGACCGTCTCGCACAACGAGCGCAGCACGGGGTAGGGATCGGGCGCCCCAGGACCCACCGCAGCCCCGGCGGCGCGCGCCGCCGCCCACGGCCGGCCGTCGTCCCCCACCAGCAGGGCGCGGCTGTGGCTTGCACCCACGTCGACACCCATCGCGGCCAACGAACGCACCGCTCCCCTCTCCCAGACCGGTTGTTCCCGGGCGTCGCGACGATCCGCCCTCGGCTTGGAATACGACACCAGCCATCGGTCCCGCCGCCGCCTGCCGCACGGGGCGGAACCCGCTTGAGGCGGCGGAACCCGGAGGGCGCGAAGGCCCAGCGGCCCACCCGCACCCCCCTGACTCAGGCGGTGGGAGTCGATCTCGGGCAGGGCCGGCCCCATCCGCAGGAGAACGGTTCCCGCCGACAGCGACGGGGCCCTTCCGCGGCGCGCGCCAAAGGCGGTGGGTTGAGTGGCGGACGCGGACGACGAAGCAACCCCACGCCCCGACCGACCAGGGGAGGGCGGGTGCGCGGGCTGGCGCGCGGGTTACGCCGTGGCGGACATCACCCCCGGGCTTGCCGGACCCCGGATCCATCTGGCCGGCTACGGCGTCCGACGGGCCGGCGCCGTACGCGATCCGCTGGAGGTTCAAGCGGTCGCCTTGGAACACGGAGACACCGGTCTGGTCGTCGTCGCCCTGGACAGCCTTGGTCTGCCCCACCAGGACGCGCGGGCGATCGCCGGGTCGGCGACCGCGGGGACGGACGGACCAC
>DAHWHT010000326.1 GCA_027335515.1 Clostridia bacterium | reverse complement strand
GCCCTTCCGTTTCACGTGAAACGGAAGGGCGCGCTGGTCCGCGGCCAGAGCTCTGGCGGACGGGCATCCGTTCCCCCAATCCGGCGGACGGCCGCCACCTTGGCCACGTTTCCTTCCAGCGTTGCACGCGCCGCCGCGCCGCGGCAGGCGGCCACGGATCTACCAAGCCGCATCAGTGCATCCGGCCCTCCAGCGGATCCACTGCGGCGTGGGGCGTTTCTGGGGAGACCGGGCGGGCCGGCCGCGACGACCGGGGATCGACCAGTCGGTGCCATCGTGAAGCTGAGAACCCAGGCGGTTGCAGAGCGATGGGAGGTGCTTGGGGTCGAGCCGGGGCCCGATGTGCGTTTCGCGCACGAACACGGCTTCCCTGAGATTACCCGTGCCCAGCGAATGCCGGCGGGCGATGGAGCAGCCCCAGGGTGTTGCGTTCCAACTACCGGCGCCAGGCCGGCGGCCCTGAACTCGCGGCTCCCGTACCAGAAGTATGGATTCCACCTCGGTATAGAGCTTGACGTCCCTCTCGCGGATTCACGCCCCCCCGTCCTATATGGACGCTTCTCGGGCGGTTCACTCCTCCCCCTTCTTGCAGGGAACCGTCCGCGCCCATCTCTGGCTGCCGCCCGCTCCCAAGCCCTCTTGCACGCATGCTCCAGCGCCGGTCCGAACGGTGGCCGGCAAACACCGCTTCCGCCACGCGCCCGCATCGGTAGACAGCCTTGTGCATCTGGGGATGCATCCATCGGCCTATCGGCCGGGTGCTGGCACCTCGGGCTCGCGGCAGAGCGCCATGCTGCGCCGTGCTACTCGCAAGCCGACCAGCATAAGACGGCGGCGCTGCGCGCATCCTGTGCGGGGAAGTGATGGCGATGCGGCGTGTGGCCGTGGCGGATAGTCTTGCGCCGGTGAAGGCTGAACTTCGTGCCAGGGGGTTCGACGTTGTAAGTCTTGCGGGTGGTGTTCCTGACAGCATTGACGCGATCATCGTCAACGGCTTGGACGACAATCTGCTGGGCTGCCAGGATGTCATTTCGCGCGTCCCCGTCATTAGCGCCCGGGGCCTCTCTGCCGCCGATGCGGTCGGGGAGGTCGCCCGCCGCTTGGCTGCGCGCGGGCGTGTCCGGGATGGATCGGGAAAGGTCGGTGTGGAGGCGCCCCAAGACCGTCGGTTGCATACATCGACCGAGTAGGGTTTCCACGCGGTGCGGCAACGCTTGGCTCTTGCGCCGCACATTCTTGGAGCAGACATGGCCCGCAGCGTACGTCGTTTGCCGGCTCTTGTCACAACGGTGCTGCGTCCGCCAGCGCCGGCCGGGACCGTGCGTCGCGTAGCAACCGCGCGGCGTGGGCAACACCTTCGGCAATCACGGTCGCCATGCTCATCACCAAGTGCAGCCGAGTGTTTTGCAACACAAAGTACTCCATGAAGCCGCCGACGTTCACGGTTCCCGTAACGTGTGCGACTCCAACTTCGGGGAGCGACTTGTTGACTCCAGCCCCGGGCAGCAGGGGACCCGGGGCGATGCAGACGGTCCCGACGCTCTCGGCCCGGCCAAGACAGGCGTCCACGGCAACGATGACCGGTTCCTCGGTGTCGGCGCGTAGATCTGCAAGAACGTCCGCCAGGTTGCCAGCGTGAATCGGGCAATCGAGGGTGCCAAGGACGCGCCCCTCCCAGAACGGGAGGGCTTCCTGCAGGCGCTGTCCGACCAACGGCCCGAGGGCGTCGCCCGTTGAGCGATCGGTTCCAATGCACAGAACGAGTAATGGGCGGTCGGTCAGTCCCATGTGTTCCAGCATCGCCGCCAAGTCGCTTCCGAGCTTCTCAGCTGCGAGGCGCTGATCGTAGCGGAAGCGGACGGTGGTCGCCAAGCTTCTGCACCTCCCGGCCGGTCGCGAGCAAGTATACGGACGCGGCCAACGGCACTATGCATGCGTGCTGCGGCCATGGAACACGTCGGTTGAAGAAGGGGGCACTTTCGTGCTCAGGCTCCGCGGGGCGCTGTGGTTGGAGCCTGCCGCAGCCTATGTGGGGGCGGTGGTCGGGGCGGGCTTTGCCAGCGGCCGTGAAGTCCTGCACTTTTTCGGGCGGTATGGGGGGATGGGTCTTGTCGGTGCGCTGCTGGCCGGTTTGGCATTTGCGTTGTGCGGCGCCGCAGCGCTAGGCCTTGCCGCGGCCACACATCCGCGCCACTACGGAGACCTCTTGAGGACGTTGTGCGGTCCCACGTTGGGCGCCGCGTTGGATCGAGTAGCGGTCGCCGGGTTGTTTCTGGGGGAAGTTGCGGTCGTCGCGGGGGCAGGCGCCCTGGCGTCACATGGTCTGGGATGGCCGCCACGCTGGGGAACCGCGGTGTTTGGCTGCGCTTTGGGGATGGCTGCGCTTCCGGGGCGGGCGGGGTTACGGTGGGGCAACTTCCTTCTCGTGCCCCTGATGGTGTCGGCCATTCTCGTAGCGGGGGCGCTCCGCATACCCTTGCTCACGAGCCATGGCGGCTTCACCGTTGGTCGCCGCGGTTGGGCCGGGGCGGCTCTGCTCTATGTTTCGTACAATCTCTTGCTGGGGTTGTCGTCGCTTTGTGTGGCCCTGCCCCGGGGCATCTCGTCACGGTCGGCGGCGTGGGCTGGTTACGCTGGGGGGGCGGTCCTCGGAACGCTGTGCCTGGGAAGTACCTTGGCGGTGCTGGCTCAGCCGGCGGGAGCCGTTGTTCCGCTACCGCTTGGCACAGCAATTGACGCGCGCTGGTGGACCTTTCTTGCGTACCCCGTGCTGCTTGGCGCGGCGCTGTGGACCACTGGAAGTGCGACGGCGGCTGCCCTGGGACAACGCCTTGCGCCGCGGTGCCCGGGCCCCGTGGCAGCCGCCGTCTGCATAGCGGCGATCCCCGCGGGCCTGGCTGGACTGGTACCGATCGTTGCCATCGCCTATCCTGTGCTTGGCTACCTTGGGATACCGCTCGCCCTTGGTGCGCTAAGCGCCCTGGTGCGCCGATGGCGGGCGGGGGGCAGCGAGCCGGGGGTATGATCCTGGGCCCGGGGCAGGCATGTGAGGCAAGTGGTCGCAGCGACGGGATGAGGGCTTGGGCGGTGTTCTGTCACGGTTTGTGCCCCAAGCATCCCGTTTGACCGGGTGGGTGAAGTGCTGCAACCGGCGTCGTGGCTCGATTGGGTTATCCTTGCAGCAGGCATCTCGGGTGTGTTCGCGGGGTTTCGGCGTGGATTGCTGGGCTCCGTGCTGGCGGTGGTCGGCGCAGTGATCGCGTTTGTGGCCGCGGTGCGTCTTGGTGACCCCCTCACCGCGTGGCTCCAGGGCCACTGGGGTTGGGAGACACACTTGGCCGCCTGGCTGAAGGGGCACCTTCCCTTGCCCGCTGGCACGTCGCAGGTTCCGTATTCTCCAGCCGCCGTTCACCTCGTCGCGCAACGCGCTGGGAATGCCGCCTTGCAGCAGTATGGCGGAGGTGCAGCCCCGGCCGTCCTGCCGCCAGGGATGTCGCCGCGGACGGTTGGCGGTTACTTGGCCGACGTGCTTGCGGTGCATCTGGCACAGGCGCTGTCGTTTGTCGGACTCCTGCTCGGTATCGAGGCCCTTGTGGTTGCGAGCGCCGGAACCCTTGTGCGCGGGCTCTGGACCGGCGGAGGATCGCGCTGGTTGGACCGGGTTGGGGGGGCCGGCTTTGGCGCGGCGGAACGACTGGCTGTCTTGGGGGCACTTCTCCTGGGCGCCACCACGCATGGTCCCTTTCCCGGCTCGGCCGCATTGGCATTGGCGGTCTACCAGTCCAGGTGGGCGCCCGCACTGATTGCCCTCTGGCACTGGGCGGCCGCGACGTTGCCGGGCTTGCGCGGTTGGGGGGGAGGCGTGTGGTAGCTGGGCCGCCTTCGCGTGGGTCCGACCGCCCGGGTGGTCGAGCGCCTGAGCGGCCCGGGCCGCTGCTCTTGCGGGTTGGGGATGAGGTTGATCTGCGCAAGCCGCACCCCTGTGGAAGCCGGCGATGGCGAGTGCTTCGTACAGGTGCCGACTTGCGGTTGCAGTGTGTGGGTTGTGGCCGGACCATTCTGGTGCCGAGGGTACAGATAGAGCGTCGCGTGTCGCGCATCTACTCGCCGGAGGTGTGACGAGGGGGGGGGCGGTATCGCGATGGGTTTGTCCGTGCAAAGGCACGGCCGCATGGTCGTTCCGCCCACCAACCGCGCCCCGTCGCACCGGTGCGCGACGTCGTCGCCGTGTCGCCGCAGCACATCTTGCCCTGAGGCGTCGTCTCCGCTTATCATAGCTAACTGCCTCTGGTGGCGATGGCGGGGTTGCAGGCGAACGGTGGTCGAGGAGGGGTCGGACGGTGCGCGCTTATGAAGCGGTGGTCCTGTTGTCGCCGCTGTTGGAAGAAGACGGGATCGCGGAGCAAACGGAAAAACTGCGCGAGGCCATTGAGCGCCTCGGGGGGACCGTGGCGTCCGTCGAACGCTGGGGTCGTCGCAAGCTTTCCTTTGATATCAAGGACCACAAGGAAGGTTTTTACCTGCTTGTCCGGTTTTCGGCGCAGGAGCGCGGCGGCCTGACGGAACTGGAACATTACTGTCGTATTTCCGCGCACGTGCTCCGCCTGGGAATTTCCTTGGCCGTTCCCGAGGCCCCACCCCGTGCCCGACCCGAGGTTCGATCCGTGGAGCGTGGGGAAGTCGCAACGGGCGCGCGTGCCGCACGTGCCTGATGCGCATAACGCACGTGTTTGCAACGTAAGGAGGAGAGCGTGTGGCTCGTCGTGACCGTCGTCGTCGTCGGAAGGTTTGTGCGTTTTGCGTGGACCACCTACCTGGGGTGGATTACAAGGACGTTGTGCGCTTGCGGCGCTTTATCAACGAACGGGGCAAGATGCTGCCTCGTCGCGTCAGCGGAAACTGCGCCGGGCACCAGCGACAGTTGACCCGGGCGGTCAAGCGGGCTCGAGTCCTTTCCCTGCTTCCGTTCCAGACGGAATAGGACGACCCGCGGGCATCGGGATGTGGAGTCCCGGCCAGCACCACTCCCGCGCGGAACGGAGGCAGACGCCTTGAAGGTCATCCTGGTGAAAGACGTCAAGGGCCTCGGGGCTGCGAACGCGGTCGTCGAGGTTTCCCCTGGGCACGCGCGCAACTTCTTGTTGCCGCGGGGTTTGGCGGTGGAAGCGACGTCCGCTAATTTGGCGCGCTTGCAAGCCGTCCGTGCCAAGGAGGCGCGCGATGCCCTTCGCCTGAAGGATGCGGCGCGCGCGGCTGCGGAGCGGTTGCTGGATGCGCGCGTGTCGGTCCGCGCAAAGGCGGGCGAGTCGGGGCGCTTGTTCGGATCGGTGACCGCCCAGGACGTCGCCGACGCGATTGCTGTGGGATTTGGCATCCAGGTGGACCGTCGGCGAATCGTCTTGGCTGAGCCCTTCAAGACCCTGGGGGAACACGAAGTGGAATTGCGGTTGCATCCGGACGTTTCCGTCAGGGTCCACGTTCTTGTCGAGGCGGTCTGACGGATGGCTACCTCCGGTACGCCGTTTGTCGACCGTCTGCCGCCCCAGAACATTGAGGCCGAGCAGTGCGTTCTGGGAGCCGCACTCTTGGATCGCGAGGCCGCAATCCAGTGTACGGAGTTGCTTCGAGCCGAGGATTTTTATCGTGAGGCGCATCGCCGTATCTTTGCCGCCATCGCGTCCCTGACGGCACGCTCTGAGGCCGTGGACGTGATTACGGTCGGGGAAGCCATGGAGCGCTCCGGCCAATTGGAGCTTGCCGGCGGGCTTTCGTTTCTCTCTGATTTGACCGCGACGGTGCCCGCGATCGCCAACGCACCCCACTATGCGCGCATCGTCGCCGAGAAGGCGTTGCTGCGCGAACTTGGCCAGGCAGCGGTCGAAATCGGTGCTTCGGTGTATTCCGCGGAAGATGCTCCAGACACGCTCTTGGATCGCGCGGAAAACCGCATTTTCCAAATCGGTGAGATGCGGCGGAGCGGGCGCTCGTTTCTGCACTTGCGGGACGCCCTGATGCAGGCGTTCACCACCCTGGAGCGGCTGTATGAACAAAAGGGGCAGGTCGTCGGTGTCAGTACGGGTTTGTCCGAGTTGGACAAGATGACCACGGGATTCCACCCGTCCGAGCTCATCGTGCTTGCCGCGCGCCCGTCCCAGGGGAAAACCGCGTTGGCCCTCAATATGGCGTTGGCCGCCGCCGTGCACGGCACCGGGGTTGGATTTTTCAGTCTTGAGATGAGCGCCGACTCTCTGGCGTCCCGGTTGCTCTGCTGTGAGGCGGCGGTGCCACTGGAGCGTGTGCGTTCGGGCTTCCTATCGGACAGCGACTGGCCCAGCATTTCCCGTTCCCTGGGGAAATTGTCTGATCTGCCAATCTACATTGACGACACTCCGAATATTTCCATTATGGATCTGCGGGCTCGGGCCCGGCGAATGCGTGCTGAATGTGCGATAGAGATGATCGTTGTGGATTATCTACAACTGATGCACAGTCGCGGACGGGTTGAGAATCGCCAGCAGGAAATCGCCGAGATTTCCCGCTCGTTGAAGGGACTGGCGCGGGAACTTGAGGTGCCGGTCCTGGCGCTGTCCCAGTTGTCGCGGGCGGTGGAGGCTTGTGAGAACCGTCGGCCTCAGTTGTCCGA
>DAHWHT010000317.1 GCA_027335515.1 Clostridia bacterium | reverse complement strand
GTCGTCAGTCCGTGGTCCCGCCCGGGGCCGTGTGCCCACCTGGCGTCCCACACCAGCATTCTGCGCACGGTGGAAGAGCTGTTCGGCCTCACCCCGCTCACCGATCGGGATGCGGCCGCGCCGCCCCTTTGGCCGTGGTTGGAGTTCGGGCGGTCCCCGCTGCCGCCGCCCTTCCTGCCGCGCCGTCGCCTCAACGACTTCGACCACCTGGCGGTCTGGGCCCTGGATCGTCTCGCGAGCGTGTTCCAGGCCTGAGGGAGGGCCCGCGCGGGCCGCGGCGAAGGCACCATCCATGCCGATCTACCCGTACACCCTCGTGGACGTCTTCACCAACCGACCCCTGAGCGGCAACCCCGCGGCGGTGCTGGAAGGATGCGGCGGCCTCGACGCCGGGCCCCTTTGCGCCCTCATGGCCGAACTGCGGCTGGAGGGCGCCTGCGTCATGAACACGGCGCCGTGGACCCTGCGGTTTTTTGCCCCCACGGCGGAGATTCCGCTGTGTGGCCATGCCACGCTCGCGACCATCGTGGCGCTTGGGCTCGACAGCGGCAGTCGCCTTCGTACCCCGGCCGGCACCCTGGATGTGTGGCGGGACGGCGATCGGGCGGGCTTTCGGCTGCCGCGTCTGCCCGCGGCCACGCCCGTTTCCCTGGACAGCGCCGCCGACCTCGCCGCCGCGGCGGGGCTGGCGGAGGCCTGGTTGCCGGGCTCGACGGCGTGGTTGCTGCACACCCCCGCGCCGATGCTGGCGTTGCCGTTGCGTGACGCGGCCTGCGTGGACGCCCTGCGGCCCGCCGCCGCGGCGGTCGCCGCGAGCACGGCCGCGGCCGGCGCGGTGGCCCTGGTCGTCTTTGCGCCCGACGGCCCGGGCCGGCTCTGTCAGCGGGTCTTTGCGCCGGCCCTCGGCCTGGAGGAGGATTTTGGCACCGGAAGCGCCTCGGCCGCGCTCTGCCTGGCACTGGGCGGCCGGGGCCTGGCGATTCGCCAGGGGGACGGCGGCGGTCGGCCGGCCCGGCTGGAGGTGGCCCCAGACCCCGGTGGCGGCGTGTGGGTGCGGGGGGCGGCGGTGGTGGTGGCGCGCGGGCAGATCGCGTTGCCGGCGGGGTGGGATGGGGCTGGAACGAGGCGCGAACCGTAGGCGCAAGCCCATGCGGGCAGGTTCGAGGCGGGTTTGGCGTGGAGGGGGAATGACCCTTGGTGCTGGCGGATGACTTTTGGTGCCGCTACGACGAGGAACGCGCAGTCCTGGCCACCGCGGCGGAACTGGCTGACCGCTTTGCGGAGCGTGCCGCCCGGCACGACGGCGATGGCAGCTTTCCGCATGAAAACTTCGCCGAGCTGCGCACGGCCGGCTACCTGGCCCTGACCGTCCCGCGCGCCCACGGCGGAGCGGGCAGCGGCGTCTTCACCATGGTCCTGGGCCAGGAGCGCCTGGCGCGCGGCGATGGTTCAACGGCCCTGGGCGTTGGCTGGCACCTCTTCACGCTGGGCAAGCAGGCGCAGGCCCCAGTGTGGCCGGCCACAGTCTTGGAGCCGCTGTTTGCGGCGGCCGGCCGCGGCGAGGTGCTGATCAACGCCGCCGTCAGCGAACCGGCGACCGGCAGCCCCAGCCGCGGCGGACGGCCGCAGACGACCGCGCGCCGCCTGGCCTCCGGGGGTTGGCGGCTGGACGGGCGCAAGATCTTCACCACCCTGGCCCCGGCGCTGACCCACGTCGTCGTGTCCGCGAGCGCGGAGGGCATGGCCCGCACCGCCTCCTTCCTCGTGCCCCGCCAGACGCCCGGGTTGCGCGTCGAAGCGGCGTGGGACGCCATGGGCATGCGGGCCACGGGCAGTGACGACCTTGTGCTGGAAGGGGTGGAGGTCCCCGCCGCCGCGCTCCTGGAGCCCCGGCCGCTTTCGCCGGGCGACGGCGCCGACCCCGAGGGCGCCGAGGTGCGCGGCGGGGGCAGCGCGGGTTGGAACCTGCACATTCCCGCGGCCTATCTGGGGGTGGCGCGGGCGGCGGCCGACTTCGCCACCGCGTACGCGGCGCGGCGCCGGCCGAACTCGATCAGCGGCAGCATTGCGCAGCTGCCGCACATCGAACAGAAGCTGGGCCAGATGCAGCGGCAGTTGTTGCCCGCCTACGACCTGATCTTTTCTCTGGCCCGGCGCTGGGACGACGATGTCGCGGCGCGGCCGCAGCTCGCCGCCGCGGTCGGCGTGTGCAAACTCGTGGTGATGGACGCCGCCACGACGGTGGTCGACCTGGCGATGCGGGTGGTGGGCGGGGCGGGGCTCAGCCGCCGCCTGCCCCTGGAGCGCTACTACCGGGACGTCCGCCCGGGCCTGCACAACCCGCCGATGGAGGATGCGGTGCTCACTTCCCTGGCCCGCCAGGCCGTCCGCGCGGTGGAGCCGGTCAGCCCGGAGACTGCGGATCCGGAGGCGGGACCGGGTCCATCCGGGGGATGAGCCGGCGGCGCAGCAGGAGCCAGGCGACCAGGGCCGCCACGATGCCGGCCAGGCCGACGCCCGCGCCGATGCGTTCGCTGCCGGCGCCCAGGGACCCGGCGAGGCCGGAAAGCACGATGGCGATCACCACCAGCGTGGTGTATGGGTAGGCGAAGAGGCGGTAGGTCAGGCGTTCGGGACGGTGGCGCCGCAGGTAGGGTCGGTAGCGGATGTGGGTCAGCAGGATGGTGAGCCAGATGAACATCGCCTGGAAGCCGGTGGCGGTGACCAGGTAGGCGTAGGCCTTGTGGGGCAGGACGTACGCCAGCGCGATGGTGGCGGCCAGCAGCGTGGCGCTGGCCCAGGTGGCGTTGGCGGGGACGCCGCGGCGGCTCAGGCGGCCGAAGGCGGCGGGTGCCTGCTTTTGCGACGCCAGGCTGTACAGGACGCGGACGTTGGCGTACAGGGCGGCGTTCATGGTCGAGAGCACGGCGAGCAGCAGCACCAGGTTCATGACGCCCGCCGCAAAGGGAAGTCCTGTCCGCGCCACGGCGGTGACGAACGGGCTGGAGGCCACCGGCACCTGCCACCAGGGCACCAGGGCCAGCAGGGTGAAGACGCCCCCCAGATACATGACCCCGACCAGCAGCGCCGTGCGGCGCACCGTGCGCGGGATGGTCTGGCCCGGGTCCTTGGTTTCCGCGGCGGCCATGCCGATCACGCCCGTGCCGGCGTACGCAAACAGCACCAAGAGCAGGGCGCCCGCCGCCCCACCCAGGCCGTGCGGCCAAAGCCCGCCGTGTTGGGACAGTGCCGCCAAACCGCCGCCGGTCGCGTGCGGCAGCCTGCCGGTCAGGTACAGGCCGCCCAGGACGATGAAGGCCAGCACCGCCAGGATCTTGGTCGCGGCCAGCACGGCTTCCACCGAGCCGAAGCCGCGCACCCCAACGAAGTTCACCCCGACGATCAGGACCGAATAGGCCAACGCCCATAACCACACCGGCCATTGGGGAAACCACACGCGCGTCAGCAGGGCGGCGGCGGTCACCTCGCTGGACATGGTCAGCACGCTGGAAAACCAGTAGATCCAGCCGGAAACGAAGCTGAAACCCGGGCCGAGCACCTGGCGGCAATAGACCAAAAAGGACCCCGGGGCCGGGTTGGCCACGGACATCTCGGCCAGGGCCCGAATCTCCAGATACATCGCCACAAAGCCGATGGCAAACACCCCGAGCACCGCCGGACCGGCGTCCCGGATCGCCATGCCGCTTGCCAAAAAGAGGCCGGAGCCCATGATGCCGCCGATGGTCAACAGGGTCAGTCCCGGGGACCGCAGGGCGCGCGTGAACCGCTGGCGCGAACCACTGCGGCTGGCTCCCCGCTGCAGGTGCCCGCTGGGGCGGTCGTGAAAGGCATCGCTGCCCGGCGTACGTGTGGCCATGCGCGTAGGCTGAGGCATGCCGCCGCCAAATATGTGCGGCGGTCCGACGGGGGGCACGGGGCGTGGTGGGTGTGCTGCAGTCCGGTGACCGACTCTGCTTTCTGGGGGACAGCATCACGCAGGCGGACCCGGGATACACCCGCCTGGCGGCGGCGCTGCTGACGGCCGTGCGGCCGGACCTGGCGCTGTCGTATGTCTATGCCGGCGTGGGCGGCAACCGGGTTGGCGACCTGCTGGACCGGCTGGAGCGCGATGTGCTGGGCAGCGGCGCGACGGTGGTCACGGTCAGCATCGGGGTCAACGACGTCTGGCACCGCCGCAGCGGGGCCTCGGGTGGCACGCAGGACGCGGACTTCACGGCGGGCTACGACTCGCTCTTGTCGCGCCTGGGCCAGGCCGGCATTCGGCCGGTGGTGCTGACCCCGACGGTGATCCACGAGGAGGCCGAGGCGGTCGAAAACCGGGAACTGGCGGTGCTGGTCGCCGCGCAGCACCGCCTCGCCGCCGCGCACGATCTTTGCGTCTGTGATCTGAACGCCGTCTTCACCGCCGCCCTGGCGGCGCGGCGGCGCGCGGTGGCGCGGGCCGACTGGCCGCTCGGACCCGACGGCGGCACCCGCTTTCTGACCACGGACGGGGTGCACCTCAACCCGGCCGGCAATGCCCTGGCCGCGGTGCAGGTGGTGGCCTGTCTGGCCGGTCTGCCGCTTTCAGGGTCCGGCGCGTGACGGCGGCGGCCGGCCCGCCCTGACGACGGTGTCCGCGGCGGCGCGCGCGTGGGGTCACCTGCGGTGACGGTGCGCAACGGGCCGATCCCCGCGCCCGCCGCAGGCCCCCCGCGCGGCGCCGCCTCGGTCAGGGGGCCCGCCGCCGCCAGACGCGTGCGAGGACGCTGGCGGCCTGGGCCCGTGTCAGCGCGGCCAGCGGCGCAAACCGGCCGTTTGGAAAGCCTTTCAGGATCCCGACGGCGGCCGTTTGGCGCACCGCCGCCGCCGCCCAGGCGTCGATGCGGCCGGCGTCGGAAAAGGACGGCCCCGTCCCCGGCGCGCTCTGCAGGTGCAGGGCGCGCGCCAGCAGCACGGCCGCCTGCTCACGCGTCAGGGTCGCAGCGGGCGAAAAGGTCTCGGCCGAGGTTCCCGCCACGATGGACGCCTGGGCCGCTGCGGCGACGTAGGGGGCATACCACGCACCCGCGGGCACGTCGGCATACCGGCTCGGCGCGCCCGCGGCCGGGATCAGGCCCAGGACGCCGTCGAGCATCTGGACGAACTGCGCCCGGGTCACCGGGTGGTCGGGGCGGAAGCGGCCGTCGGGAAAGCCGTGCACCACCCCGGCGGCCTCCAACGCGTCGATGTCGGCGGCCGCCCAATGGTCGGGCGGCACATCCGTGAACACCCTGGTGGCCGCGAACACCGCGAGCGTTTCGGGGGCCGTCGCCTGGGCGCGAACCGTATACGTCGCGGCCCACACCGAGGTGGGTACGGGGCGCCATGCCCCGCCGGGGTCCAGGGTGTATACGGAGAGCCGCTCGGGTGCCAGGCCCCCGAGTGCGGCCGCCCGGTAGCGGATCGTGGCCACCTGCGGGGTGCGCAGCGGGGAACCGCTCAGGGTGAACACCGGGCTTGCCCAGGCCAGCCCCCGGGGGGCGGCGGGCACGGCCCCGCCCGCCTCTCCGACCCAGATGGCGCCCGCGTCGGCGACGGCACCGGCTGGGACCGCCATGGCGAATGCCCCATCCGCCGTGGCGAGTGTGCCCCCGGCGGCACCGACGCTCGGCCCCGGCGGCGCGGCGCCGGAGGCGGGCGCCGCGAAGGACCAGGACGAGGACGGGGTGGAGGGCGCGGATGTGTAGGTGTAGCGGTCGGCGGGCGTCGGGGGACTGCTGCCCGAGGGCGTCTGGACCACGACGTCCACCGTCGCCGACCCGGCCGGGACGACCGCGTCGAGCTCGCCCGGGGAGACCAGCCGGAACTCGGTGGTGCTCGTGGGGCCGAAGGACACGGCCGTCGCGTCCGAGACATGGTCACCCTGGATGGTCACGACGCCGCCCCCGGCCGCGGGCCCCTGTGCCGGCGTGACGCCGGTGACCGTCGGTGGCGGCGGCAGCGGGCCCGTGGCGAAGATGCTGCCGGTCAGCGCCGAGATGGGCGGCACGGTCTGGTCGTCGAGATACAGGATGGCACAACCGTTCCAAAGCCCTTGATCCGAAGGAAACACCCAGCCCTGCGGCCCGTACCACCAGATGCCGTCGAAGCCGGGCGGCAGGTTGCACTCGCGGATGGTCAGGTAGGCGAAGGTGCTGTCCGTGGAGACGTTGACGTCGAAGTACGCGGTGCCGACACCGCCGAAGGTGGCGGTGCCTCCCGGGTTGCCCGAATACTCGGCCACGTTCACCGTTCCGGTGCCGCCCGCGGCCTGCACCGTCGTGTCGGGGGTCGCACTGCCGCCGCCGCCGGCCGTTGCGGTGCCGCCGGGGACCGCGTTGGCCCCGGTGGAGGCCGCGGTGACCGAGACGCCCGGCGGGGCCGCGACCAGCACGTACGGGATCGTCACGGTCTGCGGCGGGCTGGATGCGTCGGACACCTGCAGGGTGAAGTCCGCCGGACCGGCGGCGGCGGCGGTGCCGCGGATCGCGGCGGTGTTGCCCTGGCTGGAAAACGACAGGCCCAGCGGTAACCGCCCGGTCTCCGTCCAGGTGTATGGGCCGGTTCCGCCGGCTGCGGTCAGGGTCGCGCCGTACGCCTGGCCCACCGTCGCGCCGTCGAGTTGCGCCGGGAGGATGGTCAGGGGCGCCACGACGGAGATGGTCAGGGTCGCCTGCGCCGGGGGGGCGTTGCGCGTGGCGTCCATCACCTCCACGCCGACGGTGTCGCTGCCGGGGGCCGGCGGCACGCCGTCGATGCCGCCGAAGCCGTCCATCTGCAGCCAGGACGGCAGGGCGCCGGGCAGGGGGGACCAGGCGTAGGGTGCGCTGCCGCCGATGGCGTCGAGCGTGGCTTGGTACGGTTGGCCGACCACGGCGCCGGGCAGGCTCTGCGTGGCAACCTGGACCCCCTGGCCGGCGTCGTAGACATCCGGCCCGCTGCCCGCCCCGGCGGCGCCCTGCTGGGGGACGGGAGGCGCCGTGGCAACCTTGGGATGGGAGGAGGCGGACCCACTGCCGCCGCAGCCGTAAATACTCTGGGTGCTGGGCGAGCCCGGTCCCGAGGTGCCCGGCCCGCCGGCCACACCACCGATTGCCGCGTTGTGGTCGACCTGCGCGGTGCCCGCGAAGGTCACGTTGTTGAGGACCACGGCGTTGGTCGTGTAGATGGCGCCGCCCTCGCCGTCGCCGCCGTTGCCGCCGTTGCCGCCCTTACCGCCGCTGCCGTCGCAACCGCTGCCGCCGGCGTCGCC
>DAHWHT010000292.1 GCA_027335515.1 Clostridia bacterium | reverse complement strand
GGTGTCCTGCCGCCAGACCAGGCTATGGCACCCGCCTCTCGTCGGCCAGGGCTGCGCGAGCCAGTCGTCGCCCCCCTTCGTGGTCGTGACGCCGGGCAATGCCGCCCGGCGAACCACGCCACGCATTCCCGTCTGCGACAGCCAACCGCGTCCCGTCGACATTGACAACTAGATTATGGCTGCAGCGAGTAGGGGATGTCGCATGGAATTCCCCGCCATGATCCGCTTCCTCTTGCGCCCCGTCCGCAACCCAACCGGCAACTGCGCGGGCCGAGCGGCGTGGGCCGGACCCACCGCGCCTTTGCCGCGTCAGTGCGTCTCCAACACGGCAGCAGCAGCAGCAGCAGCATCCTGGGCACGCACAACCGCTCGATGCCACTGGCTGAGCCGCTCCAGGTCGCTCGCCTGAGCCACCGCATCGCACACCGCCGTCGGCACGGCGTCAAACCGGGCAGCGAAGGCTTCCAGCACGGCCTTTTGCGCCTGGCGAAGCGCCCCGGCCAACTCGCCTTCGTGTCGGCCCTTCTCTTCCCCGTCACGGACAAGATCCTCGAAGAGTTCCTGCCCCACCACCGGCATGTTCAGCAACTCCCTTCGCGCCCACTCGCGATCCGCGGGCAAGTGCAACTCGCCGTACCCCAAGCATAGCATCGCCGCCCGCGTCGGCTCACGCAAGTCCGCATCCAATCGCTCGACGACCGGCAGGGCCTTCTCCAGCAAGGCCCGCATGCCCAAGGTATGCCGCATCAATGGCAGCATCGCCAGTTCCAACGCCGCCTCGCGCCCCAGCGGCCTTTCCTGGATGTTCTGGCATAAACGCTCCACCTCTTCCTCGGCAAACGTCGTTCGCAAGAACACCTGATGCGGTTGAAAGACCACCTGCTGCACTTGGAGACGCCGCCGTGAGGGCGCACGCCGGCCCCAAAAGACGACGGTATGCACCGCCTGTTTCGGGTACTGGCGGGCGAGGCTCAGGTGGTAGCCCGCCATGCGGGCAATATCGGCTTCGCCATCCCGAAACTGAAACTCGAAGGTCCAGATGCTGCCGTCCTCCGCGAGAAACGTGCGATCCGTCTCCTCCTGCGTGGGCGCCATTGCGAAAAGATGGCGGTCCACCACGCGCAGGAGCCGCGGGGAATCCGGCACCAGGGGCACGCGGCCACCGGCCAGCAGGCCGGAGATCCAAACCAGGGCGCGATCCTTGAAGTTCCGGGGCTGCGCCGCTTCGTCCTTCATGATCGACCCCCTTCCCGTTGCCCGCCTACGGGTCCTGCCCGCCCACCGACCCGCATCACGCCCCCCTCCCGGCTTCCTTCCGCCCCGCTCGCCGCCCGTAGGCCGCCATCAGCAGGTGCAGCACCCGCTGCGCCCCCGCCTTGCTCAATCCCTCGGCCGACCGACACCGGCTCCGCTGGATGCACCTCGGACACCCATCCTGGCACTCGCACCGCCCCACCGCCGCGCCCGCGCTCTTGAGCAGTTCCTCCAGGGACGCGAATGCCGCGCCGCTGTACCCACAGCCGCCCTGCACGTTGTCATACAAAAACACCACCGGCCGCTTTCCCACGTCCGCGTGCGCCGTGTACGACGCCCCCTCAATGTCCCGGCTGTCGGCCATCACCACCGCCGGCAGCATCTCCGCCAGCACGTGTTCCGCCGCATGCAACGCTGGCGCAAGACCACGCCGATCCGCCCACACCCCGTCCGGAAGCGGCAGCCACAGCCCGTCCGTCTCCATGACCTGGGGCGGCAGCTTCAGCGGCTTCGTCCGCAGGCTCGCCCGCGTCCGCGGATTGATCTCCCGAAAACCCGTCACCTCCGTTTCCACCCGCAGGCGCCCGCTGCCCGCCGTCCCCCGCGTCTCGCCCTCAACGTGGATGCTGACCCGCAGGATGGGCGTCGTATGGTACTTCACCCCGTGGGCCTCTCGCGTGTAGATCCGGTGCCCGGCCCAACCCTGGCACAAGAAGGTGCGCCGGCCGCTCAAGTACACCGCGCCCGGATAGCACTCCATCAGCGCATGACGCGCGTCCAGTTCCTCCAGCACTTGGCCGCCATTGGTCAACTCATACCGATCCCCCGACCCTCGGATGTTCACACCCATTGCGGGCGTGATTCCCTTGCCGTACGAGCGCCCCCCGCGCGGCTCCTCCTGTGGCTACGCTCCGCAAGGAAGCAGCCTGAAAATGGCATGCCTCTTTCTACCATTTCCGCCCCGCAAAAGTGCATTGCACCCGTGCCAACCTCCTCCTCCCACCCATCCGTGGGCTGACACTGCCCCTTGCCGCCGACCCGGGGACCTGGGTCGTTACGATCGCACTCGGAATCACCGGCCCACCCCTTCGGCGGCGCCATCCGGTTTCCACTTTGTATGCCATCGGTTACGCCAACCCCGGCCGGCGGTACCGCGCCCGCCTTGGTCCACGGGCGGGCGCTGGACGCGTGGGGCCACAACTTCTCCTGATTCCTGAGCACTCCTTTCAGGCCCCTGCCCCACCACGGCGCAGGCGGGCCCCGGCGGTGGATGCGGCTGCCGCGCGGGCGCATATCCGTGCGGCCCATACATAGACATGCCACTGGTCCAAGCCGCCCGGCAAAGAGGGGCTGGTCATGGTCGTGGCGCCGCGGACGGAGCCGGTGGACGTGGTCGATCCCGCAGACCCGGAGGCGGCCGTGACGGCCTTTGTCGCCCCGCGGTTGCGGCCGGCGCTGGCTGCGCTGCGGGTCGGGGGGGACGCGTCGTGGCGCGAGGTGCGGATGCGCGCCGGCCGGCCGCTGGGGGTGGTGACGGCCCAGGGGGATCGCTGGCTTGGCATGGGGGGGGCGGTGGCCGACCCGCGCCAGGCGGAGGTGGTGACCCCCGACGATATCGCGCGCACCGTGCAGTTGGTGACGCGGGCTTCGGTCTATGCCTGGGCGGACGAGCTGGCCCAGGGCTATTGCACCCTGCCTGGCGGCCACCGGGCCGGCCTCTGCGGCAGGGCCGTGTGCCGGGGTGGCCGGGTCGTGACCCTGCGGGACTTCGGGTCGGTCAACCTGCGGGTGGCGCGGCAGGTTCCGGGTGTCGCCGCCGGCCTGGCCCGCCATATGGGGGCGCTGGGCGGCATCCGGGGGCTGCTCCTGTATGGGCCGCCGGGCAGTGGCAAGACGACGGTGCTGCGCGACCTCTGCCGCCAGTTCAGCGAGGGTTGGGCGGGGGCGCCGCTGCGGCCGGCGCGCGTCGCCATCGTGGACGAGCGCTCCGAGATCGCCGCCTGCAGCGGTGGCGTGCCGCAGTTCGACCTCGGGCCGCGTACGGACGTCTTGGACGGGGTGCCCAAGGCGGTGGGTCTGCGCATGTGTGTGCGCGCCATGGGCCCGCAGGTCGTGGCCTGCGACGAGGTGGGCGGCCGGGGAGACGCCGCGGCCATCGCCGATGCCTCCCGCTGCGGCGTGGTGGTGTTGGCGACGGCGCACGCCGACAGCCTTGCGGCCTTGCGGGAGCGGCCGGCGCTGCGCTCCGTGCTTGCGGCCGGCGGTGTGTCTTTGGTCTGCGGTCCACTGCGACCGGGGGTGGCCCCGCCGGCACCCGTGGCGCTGGACCAGGAGCCGGCGCGGCTGTGGGGCGCACGGGGGGCGGTGCGGTGGGCGCGTGGCTGACGGCGGTGGGGGTCGGTTGCCTGGCGGCGGCACCCAGCGGCTGGGGATACATTGCCGCGCGGCAACTGCGGCGGCGGCCGACGGAGCTGGCCGGGGCGCGGGCGGTGCTGGAGGCCCTGCGCACGGAGATCGCGTACGCCGCCACGCCGCTGCCGCAGGCGCT
>DAHWHT010000283.1 GCA_027335515.1 Clostridia bacterium | reverse complement strand
ATGTTTGCAAAACACGGGTAAGCCCCCGGCCGGCTGACCGGGGGCTTACTGCAAGCCTTGTGGCTCAACGCTTCGAATGGTGGGCGCGGCTGGGATCGAACCAGCGACCTCTCGGATGTGAACCGAGCGCTCTAACCGCTGAGCTACGCACCCACAGCGGGCCGAGTATACCGGGCAGACGGCCAACCCGCAAGGTCTTCAGGTGGCGACGGTGGCGCGCACCAACTGCAGGAGTTCGCGGGCCGAGGGCACCAGGGTGCGGCCCGTGACGTGGACCTCGGACATGTCACGAAACATCGGCACACCTCGCACCGGCCGTGCGATCAGCGTATCCAGCAAGAGTTCCTTGGCGACCGTCGCGCGCGACAACACCGACACCCCGAGCCCCGACTCCACCGTGGCTTTGATGGCTTCCGTGCCGGTCTGTTCCAGCACCACATGCAGGGTGCCCGGATCCACCCCGGCATGCTGGAGTCGGCGCTCCATCACCTGGCGGGTACCGGAGCCAGACTCGCGCATAATGAAGGGCTCCCGCAACAGTTCATCGAGGGGCACCTCCGCCAGCTCGGTCCAGCGGTGGCCGGCCGAGGCGACGACCACCAGTTCGTCCCGGCGGAAGGGGCGCAGGGCCACACCGGCCACGGCGAGATCGCCTTCGACGAAGCCGATGTCCAGGTCGCCATCCGTGAGGCGGCGCACCACCTGGGCGCTGTTGCCGACTTCGCAGCGCAGGCGTACGTGCGGGTGCAGACGGCCAAACCGCGCCAGCACGGCGGGCAGCACGTATTCGCCAATGGTCTGGCTCGCGCCGACGGCAAGACTGCCGCGGATGGCCGCGGCCGCGGCCGCCACGGCCCGCCGGGTTTCGGTCATCTCCCGCAGCAACGCTTCAGCGTGGGCCAGCAACGCCGTTCCGGCCGTGGTCAATCGCACCCCGCGGCGGGATCGCTCGAATAGTCGTACGCCGAGTTCCGTTTCCATCGCGGCTACTTGCTGACTGACCGCGGGCTGTGAGAGGTGCATGGCCTCCGCGGCACGGGAGAAGCTTTGCGCTCGGGCCACCGCCGCGAACACCGCGAGTCGTCGCTCTTCCATGGCCCACCTCATAAGCGCAACTTATGGCTCCATGGCCGACGGGTATTGTACGCGGGTTGGGTCCGCAGTGCATAGTTGCCGCTGTGTAGCGGACTTGGCGGTTTGCCATGGGAGAAGATGCTAGGCGATATGGCCCATTGCTTATTGCCAGGGGCGCGTGCCGAGGGGCCGCTTCTCGGTCGGATGCTTGGCTGAAGGGGGAGTCCGCGTGGAGGCGCTGCAAATCGATCCTGAACCGGATGCCCGGGCATGGCCGCAACGCGTGGCCTGGATCGCCAGTGTCGGGCGGCAGTTGCCGGGGCTCGGGGTGGTCGCGGCGATTGCCGTTGTCGCCTGGCTCCTGGGTACCTGGGTGCCGGTGATCGGCGGGCCGGTGTTTGGTATTGTGCTGGGCATGTTGGTCCAGGTGGTGTTCCACCCGGGGGAGCGCTTCGACCCGGGCTTTCGTTACGCCGGCAAGCAGGTTCTGCAGTTGGCGGTCATCCTGCTTGGCACCGGCCTGAGTCTGGCGCAAATCGCGCATACGGGGGCCGCCTCACTGCCCGTGATGCTCGGCACCATGGCGGCTGCGCTGGGCGGGGCCTGGCTGTTTGGCCGTTTGCTCGGTGTCGACGGCGACCTGCGCACGATGATCGGTGTCGGCACCGGGATCTGCGGTGCGTCGGCCGTGGCGGCCGTTTCGGGTGTGTTGGAGGCGGGGGAACTCGACGTTGCCTACGCCATCTCGACCATCTTCCTCTTCAACGTGGTGGCGGTACTGCTGTACCCGACGATCGGGCACGCCATCGGTTTCAGCCAGCACGCCTTCGGGTTGTGGGCGGGAACGGCCATCAACGACACCTCGTCCGTGGTAGCCGCCGCATACACGTACGGACGTGCCGCGGGCAACTACGCCGTGATCGTCAAGCTGACGCGGACCACGCTGATCCTGCCCATCGCCCTTGGCCTTGCGGTCCAGCGGCTGCGTCGCCACCGCACGGCTGCCGGCGGGCAACGGATGCGCATTCAGTGGCGCACCCTGGTGCCCTGGTTCATCGTCCTGTTTGTGGTGGCCGCGGTCGCCAACACCCTTGGGGTGTTCAGCCCGGGGGCGGAGCACCTGCTTGGGCGGGTGGCGCTGTTCCTCATCGTGATGGCGCTGGCGGGTATCGGGTTGTCGGCCCGCTTCGGGGCGATGAAGCGCACCGGGGCGCGCCCCCTGCTTCTGGGCGCTGCGCTGTGGGCCACCGTTGGGGCGAGCAGCATCGTCCTGCAGGCACTCACGAGCCGCTGATCGGTTTGCGGGGGGGCGGGCGGCATTGGCCCGCCCCCGGTTGCCGCGCGCGGTTTACGACGCACCCACCGCCGCACCCTGCAACAGGCGGCGCAGCGGGCCGTCGGCCGAGACCACATGATGGCCCAGACCAACCTCGGTCGGGTCGTGGCCGAAGGCCAGCGCGATCAGTTGCGGCAGGTGGAGGATGGGGACGCCGAGCGGCGTGCCCAGAGCCTGCGCCGCCTCTGCCTGCTGCCCGTCGAGGTTCAGGTGGCACAGCGGGCACGGAGTCACCATCACGTCGGCGCCCTGTTCCTTGGCATCCTGAATGTTGCGGCCGGTCATGCGCAGGCCGGCGGTGCGGTTCATGGTGATCACCGGGAACCCGCAGCATTTCTTTGCGCTGGCGTATTCCACCGGCGTGGCGCCGAGGGTGGCGATCACCTGCTCAAGGTATAGGTCACGCTCCGGATGCCCTTCCGCCACCAGGGACGACGGGCGGACCAGGTAGCACCCGTAGAACGGCGCGACGCGTAACCCACTCAGTGGGCGCTTCACCCGTTGGGCCACCCGCTCCAGGCCGATGTCTTCGACGAGCATCCACAGGAGGTGCTTGATAACGGTGGTCCCGTTGTAGGAGTAATGTTCAGGCGCGAGCAGTTCGTTCACACGGACGCGGTTGCCCTCGTCCTGCAAGCGGGCGTTGCAGGCCAGCATCGTTCCCGTGCACGTGCTGCAGATGGTGAGCACCGGCATGTCGCGCCGTTCGGCCATTGCGAAGGTGCGGGCGTTGAGGGCGTCCGCCAGCAGGGGGTTGCGCTCGGTCAGTACGCCGGCCCCCGTGCAGGCCGCGTCAAACAGTTCGGTCGGCTCGATGCCAAGCGGTTCCAGAATCAGCTTCACCGAGCGATACAACTCCGGCGCCCCGCCTTTGGCGACGCATCCCGGGTAGTAGGCGACCTTCACCGCGTTTGTCTCCTTTCGGCCCCGTGAAGCCGAATCAACGATCGGGCGGTTTGCTGTGCGCGCGTCCTGCGGCGCGGCCGCGGGCGGCCGCCGCGAAGATGGCGCGGATGCGCTTTGCGCCGGCCAAACGTCGATGGCGCAACGGCACCTTGCCGTGGAACAGGGCACGCACCCCGACGGGCGTCCACTCCAGCAGCTCGGAGATCCCGTGCAGGGACCGCGTCAGCACGCGGGTCTCGTCCAGCCAGCCGGATTCGGCGATGGTATCGGCAAACGCCTGGCTGTGGCGGGCACCGTTGTTGTCGGTGAAGCCCGCCTCCATGGCGCGGCGCCGCAGTTCGAGGATGCGCTCCATCGGTTTGACGTCTTTGGGACATACCTCAACGCAGGCGAAGCAATGCGTGCAGTCCCACACGCCGCCAGGCGCGGAAACGAGGGCGAGGCGGTGGTGGTCGGCGGCGTCGCGTGGGTCCTCGGTGAACCGCCAGGCCTTGGCGAGGGCCGCAGGGCCGAGGAACCGCGGCTCGACCTCCAGCGAATTGCACTCCGAAACACAGGCGCCGCACAGGATGCAGGCCATTGCCTCCCGGACGGTGAGCATGGCTTCGTTGGGCACGACGTATTCGCGTTCGGGCGGAGGGCCCTCCGGTTGGAGGTATGGTTCGACGGCCTTGACCTTGCCGAAGAACACCTCAAGGTCCACGGCCAGGTCCTTGACCACGGGCAGGTTGCCGGCCGGCCCGACGCGGATCGGCTCTTGGTCGGCCAGGCGCTCCCGGGCCCGAGCGACCTTTGTCTTGCAGCCCAGGCACGACGTCCCGTTGACCTTCATCACACACGAACCGCAGATATGGCTGCGGCAACTGCAGCGCAGGGCAAGGGTCTCGTCTTGCCCGTCGCGCACGGCCAGCAGCGCATCCAGCACCGTTGCGTGTTCCGGGACCTCGACGTGGTACTCCTGCCAGTGCGGTTCCGCATCCACCTGCGGATGGAAGCGCTGGACGCGCAGGTGAACCTCCACCCGATCATCCCTCCCGCGGACTGCCCTAATACTTGCGCTCCTGTGGTTGCCAGCGTGTAATCGACACGGGCGCCGTATCCACGCGTGGACCGTCCGGCTTGGCATAGCAGAGCGTGTGTTTGAGCCAGGCTGCGTCGTCCCGTTGTGGGTGGTCCCGTCGGGTGTGGGCGCCACGGCTTTCGGTTCGGGCGAGGGCGCCCGCCACCACGCACTCGGCCAGATCCAGCATGAAGTCCAACTCGAGCGCCGCCACCAGGGCCTGGTTGAAGAGGGTGCCCTTGTCGCCGATCTCCACGGCCCCGTAGCGTTGGCGCAACGCGGCCATGGCTCGCTGCGCCTCGCGCAGTCCGGAATCGTCACGAAAGACACCGACCTGCCGTGTCATCACCTGCCCCATCTCGAGGCGCAAGGCGGCGGACCGCTCCTGCCCGCTACGGGCCACAAAGGCCCGCAGGGCACGCTCGGCGTCGGCACGGCGCGACTCCGACGCCGAGGCGGCGGGCCGAGTGCGGGCGAAGGCCGCGGCCGTCTCGCCGGCGCGGCGTCCGAACACCACCGTCTCCAGGAGCGAGTTGGCCCCGAGGCGGTTGCCGCCGTGAACACTGACGCAGGCGCATTCCCCCGCCGCATACAGCCCTGACACGGCGGTCGCCCCGTGCACATCGGTGCGGATGCCGCCCATTTCGTAATGCATCCCGGGCAGAACCGGCACGGGCGCGTTGATCATGTCGGCCCCGGCAAACTCTATCGCGAGTTCGCGGATCTGGGGCAGGCGCTCCAGGATCTTGGCCGCGCCCAGGTGGCGGACGTCGAGCAGCACGCAGCCGTCCACGTCGCGCCCTTCGTTGATCTCGACCTGGGCCGCGCGGCTGACGACATCGCGGCTGGCGAGCTCCATGGCGTGGGGCGCGGTGGTGCGCATGAACCGATCGCCGTCGCGATTCACGAGGTAGCCGCCCTCGCCGCGCGCCGACTCCGAGATCAGGGCCCCGTTGCTCTTGAGGGTCGTGGGATGGAACTGCACCATTTCCATGTCCATCAGCGGCGCCCCGGCGCGGTAGGCCAGCGCGGTGCCGTCGCCGGTGCAGATCAGCGCGTTGGTCGACGGTTCGAACACACGGCCCATGCCGCCCGTGCAGAGTACGACCGCGCCGGCAGAGAAGGCGGAGACCTCTCCGCTGCGCATGTCGAAGGCGATGACGCCGCCCACGGCGCCGTCGGGTTCACGCAGCAGCTCGGTGCAAAAGAACTCGTTATAGGCACGAACGCCACTGCGCACCAACTGCTCATACAACACGTGCAGGATCGCCTGTCCGGTGAAATCCCCCACGAAATAGGTGCGGGCATGGGTGGCGCCGCCGAAGTTGCGGCTTCCCAACCGGCCCTCTTCGTCGCGGCTGAAGACGACCCCCATGTGCTCCAGTTCCAGGATGGCCTGCGGAGCCTCCCGCGCCAGGATTTCGATCGCGTCCTGGTCGCCCAGGTAGTCGGAACCCTTCACGGTGTCGTACGCGTGCGACTCCCAGGAGTCCTCGGGGGAGAGTGCCGCATTGATCCCGCCCTGAGCCGCGTTGCTGTGGCTGCGGACTGGATACACCTTGCTGATGATGGCCACGTCCGCACCGGCCGCCTGCGCCGCCAGCGCGGCGCGCATGCCGGCCAGACCCGCACCCACCACCAGGACGTCATGCCGCACGACCAACTCGACCTCACCTGCCCCCCCTTGTTTCCCTTCGGCCGGCACGCTCCCCTGCCGCGGAAGGGGGATCCGGCACGCGTTCTGTCCCCGATGCGTAGCCTGGACCATCCGTATCCGTTGGAGGCATCTCACGTGGCGCGGTTTGAGCAGCGGTTTGGTCCGGTGGTCCCCTTTGGCAGCCGGTGCCTGCTGCCGGCCCACCCACCGCTGGATGGTACCGACGTTGCCCTCTTCCAGGCACTGGTCCAAACGCTGCACGCGTTGCTGGATCGGCCGCCCCCGACGCGTTTGCCCATCAGCGGGGTGTTCGATGCCGCAAGCGTTCAGGCTGCGCGCGAAGTGCAACGCCACTTTCGGCTTGCCAGCGACGGCGTGGTCGGCCCCTCCACATACTTTGCGTTGGGACACGGGGTTGTTCCCTACGTCACCTATGGCGGCCCGGCATTCGGTGCGCGGACCCTCCATCTCGGGGCCACGGGTGGCGACGCGTACGTGCTGCACAACCGTTTGGCCCTGTTCCGGTATGCCCGGATGCTCGGGGCCTCGGCGGACGGACGGTACCGGCCTGCGGCCGCGCGTGCGTTGACCGCCTTTGGCGCCGATGCGGCACGCTGGGGTGATCCCGGCCTACCCGCAGGCCCCGATGTTGGGGAGGAGCACCACAATGCCCTGCTCCTTCTCCTGCCGGCCGGAGGGCGGGCCCTGTTCAGCGGGCGCAACGGCCTGGATGTCGCCTACCTCCAGTTTCGACTGCGGCATATCGGCGTCTATGCCGGCGGCATCGACGGGTACTGCGGTTCCCGGACCGTTTCGGCCATCCGCCGGTTACAGCGCGCGCACGGGCTGGTCGAGGATGGCATCGCCGGAGCGGAGGTCTTCTATACCCTCGGCCGGACCGACCCGCATCCGGCTCCCGTCCCGGACCTGGGGTGAGGCCGGGACCATGTTGCGGCGCCCACGCGCACCGTGCGGGCCCGCCTGTGGCATGCTGAAGGGGATGTGGCTTTTGTGGAGGCGATTGTTCGTGGGCAAGGCCATCGTCGCGGTCAGCATTGCACCGGTTGGAACCGCGACGCCGGGGGTGAGTCGGTTTGTGGCCGCGGCTGAAGAGGTCCTGCAGCAGGCACCCGACCTGCGCCATGAGCTTGGTCCAATGTTCACCACGATCGAGGGTGACCTGGGCCGCATCTTCGAGGTGGTGCAGCAGATGCAGGAGGCGGTGTTTTCAGCCGGGGCCGACCGGGTTTCCACCGTGCTCAAGATCGACGAACGGCGGGATAAGCCGTCCAGCATGGAGGCGAAGGTCGCGGCGGTGCGACACCGGCTGCCTCCGGCCTGACACCGGCGACCGAGTGGACGGGGGCCGGACGGCCCCCGCCCGTCTAACGCGACACGCCCGAAAGCACGATGCCGCGGATGAAATACCGTTGAAACAGGAAGAAGACCACAAAGACCGGCACCACGGAGAGCACCGTCATGGCCATCATCTGGTTCAGGTGCATGGCGCCATATTGGTCTTCGAAATAGGTCAGCCCCAGGGCGACTGGGAAGTTCCGTTGACTCGTTTCATAGATCAGGGGACCGAAGAAGTCGCTCCAGGCGAACACGCCTTGGAAGAGCGCGACCACCGCCAGCGCTGGTCGGCTCAACGGCATGATGATGTAGCGGAAGATGCCGAATTCCGTTGCGCCGTCGATGCGTCCGGCGTCGTCCAGGTCCCTGGGCAGCGTCATGAAGAACTGCCGCAGCAGGAAGACACTGAAGGCGTTGACGGCGAACCACTGGGGCACAATCAAGGGCAGCAGCGTGTTCAACCAGTGGAGATTTCGGAAGATCAGATAGACCGGGATCAGCGTCACCTGCGGGGGCAGCATCAGCGTGGCCAGGACCACGTAGAAGATGACATTGCGCGCCCGGAAGCGCAGGCGGGCCAAGGCATAGGCCGCCAGGCTGCAGGAAACGACCACGCCGGCGGTCGAGAACAATGCGTAGACCACCGAGACCGCAAAGAAGTGGCCGAAGCCGACGGTGGTCCAGCCCAACACGTAGTTCTGCCAGTGGAATGTCGAGGGGATCCACTGGGGGGGGAAGGAGTATTGCTGGTTGTCCGGCTTTAAGGACATGGTCAGCATCCACAGTAGCGGGAAGGCAAAGAGAAGCGAAAGCAGCAACATGAACACATAGAGGCCGAGCCGCAGCCCCACCGCCGGCCAGCGGTGATGGCGGACGTGGCCGGCCAGGATGGGGTCGGGGAACCCGTAGCGTATGCGGGGCGCGTTATTCTCCACCGTAGAACACCCGCTTCGCCATGCTCCTGAAGACCATGGCCGTCAGTAGGACGATCATGGCGAAGATCGCCCAGGCGACCGCGCTTGCATACCCCATGCGAAACTCACGGAAGGCCGTTCGATAGAGGTAGAGGACCAGCGTGGTGGTGGCGTATCCTGGCCCGCCGTCGGTCATGATGTAGGCGGACGTGAATACCTGAAACGACGCGATGACCCCGAGCACCAGGTTGAAGAGGATCTGCGGCGTCAGCATGGGGACCGTGATGTGGCGGAAGAGCACCCAGGTGCGCGCCCCGTCGACTTTGGCCGCCTCGTAGAGTTCATATTGGATGCCCTGCAGGCCGGCCAGGTAGATCAACATGGGGCCGCCCACGGTCCAGAAGCTCATGATGATCAGGGAGATCATGGCGGTGTGCGTGCTCTGCAGCCACTGGGGCCCGTTGCTGATATGGAAGACGCTGTACAGGCCGGAGTTAAGCAGTCCGAACTGGGGCTGGTAGATCCATTCCCAGAGGATGGATGCAGCGACTCCGGAAACCACCGATGGGATGTAGAAGAGGGTGCGGAAGAGGCCCTCGCCCCACACCCGCTGGTTGAGCAGGATGGCGAGCACCAGCGCAATGGTCGTTCCGATGGGCACCGAGCCGATGACGTAATACGCCGTGACCTTCAGGGACTGCCAGAACAGGGAGTGCGGCGCAAGCATCGCGGCAAAGTTGGCGGTTCCCACGAAGCGCGGCGTGTTCAGAATATTGTAGTTGGTGAAACTGAGCCAGAGCGAGTCGGCCATGGGATACAGGGTGAACGACAGGAAGCCGATCCCCCAGGGCAGCAGAAACCACCAGGCCGCCCGCGCCCGCCGCCGCGCCAGGACTCCTTCCTTTGCCCCGGCCACAGCCGCCCGAGCCGTCGACGTGGCCACAGCGCACCTCCCTCCTGATCGGTGGGAAGGGGCGCGCGGCGGGCCTGGGAGACCCGCCACGCGCCCCGGACCAAAAGGCTATCCGCCCGAGGCGGCCTTGGTTTGGGACGCGTCGATTTGCGTGGACAGTTGGCTCGCGATCTGCTGGGGCGACAGAGACGGCTTCAGCGAGTATAGGCTTTGCGACATGACGGCCTTGTAGGCCACGAGGGCCTGGGCCTCGTACGTAAACAGCTGCTCTGGAGTGGCCCAGTTCTTCGTGATGCCGTCCGTCAGCGCGGTCAGATTGACGCTCTTGAGGGTCGGATTGGATGTCTCCGCATACTTGATGAAGTAGGGGATCAGCGACTTCCGACTGGGCTGCAAGAAGGCCTTTTCAACCAGGATCTTGCCGAACTCGGTGCCGGCCAGCCAACTGAGGACCTTCCACGCCTCGGCCGGGTGCTTGGTGGTCTTGAGGATGGCGTAGCCGTCGGTGGTCGACAGCGTGGAGCGCTTGACCGGTCCCTTTGGCGGGACGGCGATGGCCCACTTGAACTTGCTGCCGACCGACTGAGCGACGCGCTCGATCATCCAACTGCCCTCACCCATGACGGAGGCCAGCTGCTGGGCGAAGATGCCTTCCTCGGGAAGGCCGGGAAACGACGGGGATCCCCAGTGGGCGGCGTCCCATGGAATCACCGACTTGGAGGTGTAGAAGAGTCCCCCATGCCGGCGCGGCCG
>DAHWHT010000271.1 GCA_027335515.1 Clostridia bacterium | reverse complement strand
CCTTGTCCCACCGACGCAAAGTCCCCACGTGCATCCTCAGTGCCCGTGCGGCCTCTGCCGGTCGAAGAACCTCTGGCCACCCGTCAAACCTGCTCATACTTACCTTATCGGCGCGGTTTGCGCGGCGTTTCGGATAGCTCCTTCAACCTCCTCTAACCCATCCGTGGGCTGACACTGCCCCTTGCCCCCGGCACGGGGACCTGAGAGTTACTGCCCTTTCGGCCGCGATGGCTGGGCTCGCCGGCACACGCCTTTGCCTCTGTCCCACCGCTCCGCCGGGGTCGTCGCCGACCTACAACGGATGGGCTGCCACACGGCTTCCGACTTTACCGTGACCGGTCTCTCACCGGCTGGATGCTGGGACCTTCGTCTGGACGCACTTCCCGTCAGCGACAGCTGGGCCGACCCGCAGAGCAAGGCCACGCGTCCTGGCCTACGGCTCGTCCACCCCATACGCGAACAGGGCAGCCGCGGCCTCGTGCTCCCAAAGCGTCCTGGCCTCCGCGTCGCCGCTGGCTGCCAGTTCCTCACCGCGGCTGATCAGCAGCCGCACCTGCCGTCCGGCGGACGTGCGTCCATCGATCGTAAGCAATAGCCGCTCCAGCTGGTCCAGCAGGTCCGTGGTGCCCGCGACGGCGAACTCCGACTCCGGCGCTCCGCCCGCCAGGGCCTGGAGGGTAGCCTCTTCCCGACGGTCGCTGCGGCGGTCGACGGCCGCGACATGTAGGATGCCATTGACGTCATAGTCGAACGCCACCAGCACCTCCCGCGGCCCCCCCGTCTCGGAGGGCGACAGTCCCCGAAACAATACGTGGCCGAGTTCAATGTTGCGCGATGCCTGACGGTCCTCCCCCTGGTAGACGCGAACCCGCACCGTATCCTGTTCCGGGTGAGACGTATAGAAGAACTCGGAGCGGCTGACCGGGATGGCGGAGTTGCGATGGATCAATGGCACGAACACGTCGTCGTCCGGGACGATGCCGGCCGTGTCCAGAACGCGGACGCCCAGGGAGTGCGGGCAGACATCCACCAGCACGGCATCCACATCGCGGCCTTCAATCATCGCCGCCTGCACCGCTGCACCAAGGGCCACCGCACAGTCCGGATCCAGATCCTGCCGCGGCTCGCGTCCGAGTTCCTCCGCGACCAGTTCCCGCACCAACGGGATGCGACTAGAGCCGCCCACCAGCAGCACCTCGTCCAAGACGCGCGGATCGACCGAGGCGTCGCGCAACGCCCGGCGCACGGCGTCGAGCGTCCCATCCAGCAACGGCCGGATCATCGCCTCGAAGTCCTGCCGCGTCAGTTCGGTCTCCAGGTGCAGGGCCTTGCCGCCGTGGCTGGCAATGAATTCCTCTCTGATCTGAACATACGCGTGGTTCGACAGGTGGATCTTCGCCGCCTCGGCCGCCCGCCACAGCCGCGCCATCGCCACGCGGTCCTGGCGTAGGTCCACCCGATGGGCCTGCTGGAAGGTCTCAGCCAAGTGATCCACAATGCGGGCGTCAAAGTCGTCACCGCCCAGTTCGCGGTCGCCATGGGTGGCCCGCACCTCGGTGATGCCGTCGCCCATCTCTACGACCGAGGCGTCGAAGGTGCCTCCGCCCAGGTCATACACCAGCGCGGTCTGGACGCCACTGCGATTCAACCCATAGACCAGCGCCGCCGCCGTCGGCTCGTGCAACAGGCGCTCTACTCGCAGCCCGGCGAGTTCACCGGCCCGCAAGGTCGCCTGACGCTGCCGGTCCGCGAAATAGGCCGGGATGGTAATCACGGCCCGATCCACCTTGTGACCGAGCCCGGCGGTGGCCGCCTCAATCAACCGCTGCAGAATGAAGGCGGAGATCTCCTCGGGCGTATACCGATCCGCACCGAGTGCCAGATCCCGCTCCGGCCGTCCCATGCGCCGCTTGACCGAACGTACCGTCCGCTCCGGCGCCACCACGTACTGGTTGCGCGCCGCCTGCCCCACAATCCGCTGCCCCTGAGCGTCGACCCCAACCACTGACGGCAGCAATGCCTCCCCATCCACCGGCAATACCTGTGGTCGGCCGTCGCGAATCACCGCGACCAGCGAATTGGTGGTTCCAAGGTCGATACCAACGATCTCCGTCTCTGCCATCCAAACGTGGTACGGACCGACCTACGATGAGGCGTCCGTACCGGTCCCCCCTTCGTCCTCCGTCTGCCGAGTGCGTTCCCACCGCGTCGCGCCCGCGTCCCCATCTGGTCCGGTCGCCTCAGGGTCGGCCCCTTCGGTTCCTTCACCCGGACCAGCCGCCACCCCGACCACCACGTCCGCAAGGCGCAAGAGGCGGCCGTCCAGCACATACCCATCCCGATCCACCGCAGACACCCGCCCGGCCAACTCCGGTCGCACCACCCGGCCCACCGCCCGGTGCACGCGCGGATCGAACGGGGCGCCCTCACCCGGGACGGTCTCCACCCCCGCGTCGCGCAACACCCGGCCGAAGTGGGCCCCCAACCGCACGAGTGCATCGCGCGTTGCTTCATCCCCACCAAAGGGCAACAGCCGCTGCGCGCGGGTCAAGGCATCGGCGAACTCAAGGAATCCCCCGATGAGCCGAACGCGCTCTTGCGTCAACCGATTCTGGAGTTCCGCACCCATTGCGTGCTGGCGGGCAAGGCGGTCCAACCCGGCAGCGAGGCCGGAACCCATGGCATCCACGCGCTCGCCAAGCTGCCGCGCCTGAGCCTCGCCGCGCACCGCGATCGCGCCCAGCCGCCGCACGTCGGCCTGCAGGGCCGCCAGCGCGTCCCCAAGCGGATCCTCCTGCGGCTGAACCTCCGCCTGGCGCCCGCGAATCCCAAACCATCGCGCTAGGAACGCCGCCACCCCAACACCGCCTCCGTCTCGCATCGCCCCTGGCCGCCGCCGCGCACGCGCACCCGGCCACCACTCACTCAGGCGGATCGCGCAGATCCTGACCATGGTCGCCATCATCGAGGTCGGTGCCGGCAAGGGCCAGACGCATGGCCGCCGCCAGCACCTCCGCGAGGGACACGCGTTCCGGCGGTCGTGCCCCCAGATCCTCCGGGGTCAGCGGCGGCAGGTCCGGCAGTTGCAGGCCGCCGAACAAAACAAAAGCCGCACGCGCGTCCGGATCGCGGACCGCCTCGTACGCTTGACGGATTCGCTTGAAACCGGCCGGGTCATGCTCTGGCGGGTGTTGGCGCACCGCCAGCCGGTAGGCCGTGCGGATCTCCTGGTCGTCCGCCTGCGCCGCGACACCCAGCACCGCGAAGGGATCCTCCTGCAGCAGGTTTCGGGGCGTGTTCATAGGCGTCGTGCCCCCCTGCGACGCGGACGACGGCCAAGAAACGGCAACGCTTCCGACGGCCTCGCGGGGCGCTCCTCCGGTTCGTCGTCGTCGTCGTCGTCGTCGTCGTCGTCGTCGTCGTCGTCGAACTCGTCGTCGAACTCGTCGTCGTCGTCGTCCATGTCCTGCGCCGTCACCCGATCAAGCATACCCTCCAGGCTGCGGACCAGCAGCTTCATGATGGGCGCGTAAACCTCCTCGACGCAGCCCTCCCCCGCCACCAACGGCGGCACGGGGGACCGACCTCCGCCGGAATCGGAGCCAATCAGCCTGCGTTCGCTGGCCGCCATCGCAAGCCACTTCCAGAAGGGCGCTTCCGGCCCGATGTCCGCCTGGGTCTCAGGACGCTGCCGCCTAAGCCGTTGCGCCCACAGCAGGGACCAGCCGATCCACGTTTCATATTCGGCGTGTCCAACGATGTCCAGGCCACCGAAGGGATCTTCCTCTTCCCATAGCTCGGGATAGAGCGCCTTCTTGAAAAGGCCCTCCGCCTTGCTGCCGGCCCCAGCCAACTCCGCCAGCACACCGCGCAACACAAACGCGGACATCGGGGCGCTCTCGCCGGGCGTGCCTTTGAAATAGGGTTCCAACGGCGTCAGAGGCGCCGCCATACGGCGCGAGCCCGTGAGTCGCAGCGCCAGGGAACGCGCCAAGGTGGCCATCAGCCCCGGCCACCCACTGCGCAAACCGCCGGTGCTGGGCATCGCCGCCAGTTCGACGGCCAGCCGATCGATCGCTGCGGCATCCTTGGCCATCAGGGCAGCCAGAACCGCACGGCCGGTGTCTTCGAGCAGCGCATCCCTTCGTCGCGTATCTCTGGCGTCAAGCCGCAGCCAGCGGTGCCCGGCAGCCACCGCCTCCGCGTAGCGCCCTGCGCCACGCAATGCGGCCGCCAACCCGCCCCACGCCTCGTCGCATCCAGGATCCCGCTCGGTCACCACGCGGTATGCGTCGATCACCGGCTCCCACTGGCGCCGGGGGCCGATCTGCGAGCCACCCCAGGCCCGCGCCATCTCCAGCCGCCAGGCGACCGGGGGCTCCGGGTGGTGGTCCAGGGCGCGAGCCAGATAGCGCTGTTGGACGCGGAAGTCTCCCTGCTCCCGAGCCAGTTCGGCCACGTGCCGCTCGACGGCCGCCAGCAAGCGCTCCGGCGCAAGGGTGCCTGCCGGCGCCCACCGCCCACGCTGCACCTGGGTCGCCACCCGATCCCACAACCGTCGCGCGTCTGTAAGCTGACCGGACCGCTCCCGGGCTAACGCCAGCGGCTGATCCAAGGGCAAGCGGGCGGCCGCAGCCTGCCAGCGCTGCGCGGCTTCCGACCAGTTGCCGTTGCGCGCCCAGGCCTCTCCCAGGCGTACCGCTGCCCGATCGCGGACGTCGTAGGGCAACCCTCCGCCTGCCTCCAGCAAGCCCCACAACTCTGCGGCCGCCTCGGCATCCCCGGCCGACAGGAACGACGGGACGAGATGGGTCAGGGCCGTGTGGCGTACGGCGTCCGCATCCCGCGTCCAGGCGGGACGGTCAGGCCGTTTCGTCTGCAGAACGACGCTCCAGCGACCGGCCAGGCCGGCGGCGCGCAGGACGCACCAGCGCAAGGCGTCGGCACCCTCCTCAGGCAGGCCGGCTCGGGTCAAACCATGGTTCGCCGCAGCCAGGGCCGCCTCGTGATCGCCGGCCACCAGGTCATGCAGAGCCTTGAGGACAACGCCAACCCATCCCGGGGCACCCGGCAACTGTGGCGGCAGGTGGCCGTCACGGCAGGCGCGCAAGAGCTTGGCACGCCAGGCATCGCCCCTCACCGCGGTACCGTGGCCGCCAAAGGCCGCCAGCAGACGGGCGTGGCGCCGGAAGCGCGGCTCCTCCGGCTCCAGTTCTGCGGCGCGCTCCAGGGCCGACCGCGCCTGCGCCAAGTCGCCGGCACGCCAGAGGGCCAGGCCAAGGTGGTAGGCGTAGCGGGCCTCCTGCGGTGCGAGATCGACCGCGGCGCGCATCGCCGCCACCGCCTTGTCCGGCAGCGTCGCCGCGAAACCAAGACGCAACTGCGCCTCTGCCCGCGCGGCGGACGCCTCGGGCCGCTGGCACCGGGCCCAGCACTGCAGAGCCGACGAATAGCGTCCCTTGGCGAACGCCACCCGCCCCTGACGCCAGGCCGCGGCTTCCGCGGCCGCGGCGGTGGCGGCCGACTCCCGCTTGGGCCGTCTCCGTGCGCGTGCCATCCGTTCGCCCCCCCATTCCAGCCGCACCGTCGCGAATCCGGGCGGCAACCGCTTCAGCGCAAATCGGTCCCCGCAGCGCTCCAGCGGCGAGACGTCTCAGCCAAAGGCCTCGCACAGGAGCGCCTGCCGGGCCTGAAAGGCCCCCGGGTCCACACGCGCAACGACCGGCAAGTCCGCTGCGTTCTGCAGGCGCAGCACGGAGCCGTTTTCCACCGACAACCCATGTAGCAGCCGCACGGGCGGTTCGGGCGCCGCAAGCAGCGCGCCTTGCCGCGGAGGTCGGCGGCGGACCGCGGTGGTTCCCAGGCTGGGGTCAGAAGCACGGGCTGCGCCGCCTCCTCGCCGCGCCGATGCGCCACAGCCTCATCGAGGTCGTCCGCATGCGCGCACGCGACAGGGCGGGCCTGGACCCGACCGGGTTGGTGGGTGCGGAAGTTCGTCTCCCGGTAGTTGGCGGTCACCCAGCCCAGCAACCAAGGCCGTTGCGCACCCGCGCCGGCCGCGCCGCGACCGAAGTGGAAGTCACCCGGTGGCACCATCGGATTATCGGGCGTGCCCACCGTTACCCCGCCGGAGGGACCACCCACATCCACCCAGCGCTGAACGGTGTAAAGGTCGTGGCAACCACCCGGCAATGGATCCAGGTCCCGTCGCACCGGCACGCCTCCGACGTCAAAGCGCGCCGTGGCTCGCGGGGCCGGCAAGGGCAAGCAGGGGTAGGTGGCCTCGGGGT
Source organism: Clostridia bacterium (assembly GCA_027335515.1). Next base: position 3,835 of record DAHWHT010000271.1, on the reverse strand, counting down.
ACGTGGTAGGGCGCATCCGCCATTCGGCAGCGATCTCCGCCGCACCGTCGCCATCCCGCACGGTAGAGGTCAGGCGGGCCCCGTCCCTACCGGATGCGTCCAACCCCTGTTTAACCCGCCCGCCGTCGGGCAGGCGGTAAACGCGGTGAGCCACCGGGGTCGCGCCCGTGCGCCGCGCCCGCCAGTCGCCCTCCCAGCTGCGTGGGGTGATGGGGTCGCCCCCCCGGTGACGGTAGAGGAGGTGGCGCGGCCAGGCATGGGCGTGGTCGGCCACGTCCTCGTGCACGAACCCGGCCAGCGGCCAGGGCGCCGGAAGATCCACCAGGTCCCGTTCCGCCTCCTTGTCGAACCTCGCCGCGATCCCGCCACGATCGCGATGGAAGACCAGGCGGTGGCGGGCGGTCTCGACCACGGCCGTCTCGCTCGGGGACGGCGCCACGATGTTCCGCAACGCGTCCAACGGCACCACCTGCCAGCCCAGGCCCTCGACCGCCAGCGGCGGCAGCCACTTGCGCGGGGGGCCCAGCAAGCGGTCGACGAAGTGGCGGCTCGCGGCCGGATCGTCGGCTGGGCCGCGCGCCTGCAGGAGGCGTTCCGCCACCGGACCGCTCACGCGGCGCGTCCAGGCCGAAGGGTTGAACATCTCGCCCGCGCATTCCCCTTCTTCGGCCGTAGGCCAAGAGGGGGTCAAGCGGGCTGCATCGGCCGTCGCCGCCTCGTCCAGGAAGCGTCGCTCAAGCTCCCACAGCACCGACTGATCATGGGTGTAGCCGATGTCGGTATGGCTGTGGTGGATCAAATGGATGGTCCGAATGCGACCCACGCAACGCCCCCTCAGGTCCGACCACCCCCGTGACCGGGGCCTCGACCCTATTCCCAAGCATTCGTCATCCGCCGTCGAAATACTGCCGCGGCCCGCAGTGACATCGCTCCGGCGGTGCGCTGACAAGGTGGTCGATGACCTCCCGCGCGCCATCAACGCAGATGCCCTTGGCGTGGACCGGAATCACGTGGATCCCCGTGCCGCAAGAGACGCAGCGTAGCGGCTTAACCCCTCCCGCTACGGGCCCGTCGACCACCCGCGGCGTGACGGCCGGTTGCAGTGCGCGCCGCAGTGCGTCGCGCACCCCCGGGGGCGCTGGGGTGGCCCCCTCCGTCATGCATCGCCCCGGCCCCTCAGTGTCGCACCGTCACCGATGTCCACTGCGCAAGCACCGGACACGTGATCGCAACCGTACGCGACGCCTCGTGCCACGACCAGGGCAGGTCCCGGTCACCGGATGCGCCACTGCCGCGGACCGCCCGCGGCGGCTCGTCCAGCCGCAACCGCACCACGGCGTCCCCACCCGACGGACCGCCGACGCGAAAGGCACATCCGCCATCCGTCGCGTCACCCGGTTCCACCCGTGCCTGGGCCGCGACCACCACCCCGGCGGACACCTGGGAGAGATCGACCAACAGACCGACCTGTCCCGCCTGAAACACGGGATCGCGCCGCAGGGCCAGTTGAGAATCGAAAAGGTCTACATACCAGCCTTGCAGGCACAGGGATTCGGGCGTGCGCGCCTCGTCCAACACCGCCACCGCCCGGTACGGTCCCCGCCTGGCCACCCAGGCCGAGCCGGCTCCCCAGTCCAGACCCGCCGCGCACGCCAGGTCGGCCGTTGCCGCGACCAGCCGGTCGGCCCCCTCGGCCGACCGCGCGCAGGCCTCGGGTGCCAGGTCCATCCGAGACGCCCAGCCCGACCCGCAGGCCACGGCTCCCGATCCCTCCGGCGGCTTCGACAGCCCAAGAGCCGCCCACAGGTGTGCCTCCGCCGTGTCCGCCGCAGGTCGCCACCAGCCATCCAGGTCGGCGAACGCATCGGTGCCGTCGCCGACCACCAGCAGCGCGCCGCCGCCGCGCACCCAGCCGGCCAGCGTCTCGTGCACGAACGGCGCCGCGGGTTTCTGCAGCGCATAACTCAGAATGAGCAGCCGCAACCCGGCCAGATGTCCGGCACGTCCGAGGTTGTCCAACTGTACCGGCCGCAGCGGCACCCCCGCCTTGATCAGGGGCAGCGCCTGACCATAGAACGCATCGAACTCCAGATCGAGCGATCCCGGCTGCCCTCGCTGGTTCATCATCGCATCGGATATCGCCAGCCCGATCGTTCCGAAGGCAAAGGGCGCGACCAGCTTGGCGTCGGGTTGTTCCATATCCGCCAAGGCGTTCATCACCCCCAACAGTTCCTGCCGGTACGCGGCCGACAGCGGCGTGCGACCGGAGGAGGCGTCTGCGGAGGCCGGGTAGCGCCCCTGAAAGACCCGGTGCGGCCAGGGTGCCACCTCAAAATCCGCCACGTGGGTTTGAAAAAGCGAGGCGACCACCGTCTGCCGCCAGTGAATGCGGTAGTCGTCCCAGTGGTGGCGCGGGTCGTCCTCGACCGGATCGTGCAGCAGCCACAAGCGGTGGTCGGTGCCGCGCACCAGGTCCGCCATCGCCCCATACTCCAGGAACGCCGTCTCGAAGGTGCGCTCGCGGCGGACACCCCGATAGCGATTGGGTGTACGGGCGGTGCCGGTCCAAACCTGGGCGATGTAGCCGTCGCAGCCGGGGATCTCCAACAGCCGTGATTCCGGGCTCACAATCCCCCATTGGCTGTAGTTGATCAGACTGTGGGTCGGCACGTAGAAACGCAGGTCGCGGCCATACCGTTCGCGGGCGTAGGCCTTGAGGTCCCGGCAGAGCACCGTCAGGGTCTCAAGATAGGCGTGGGCCTTCAGCTCGCCGGACTTCCAGCGGGCCGCCGCGCTTGAGTCAGGGTCCTGCCACGGTTCCCCATATCGCTCCTGCCACCAACGCCGGAACGCCGGGCTGTATCCCGTGGACACCCAGAACTCGGGTTCCTCCAGGTGCACCGCCTCGGCTCCCGCGTCGACGGCCAGGCGCAGCATCTCGGCACGGTAGCGGCCGTAGGCGGCCGTCGGCACCATGTAGGCCACGCCCGGGTGGTGCCAGCGGACCCGGCCGTCACGGTCCTGCTGGCGTTCGTCCTCGTGCGTCCGGCCGTCCCAGGCGCCGGAGACGTAGGCACGCTGATCCTCGCTCCACGCCACACCCGTCATCACGTGCACCACATAGCCCAGCGCCTTCCAGGCGGCACAGCGCCGCGCCAGGGTGTCGTCGATGCCATACGCGATCGCGATATCCGTCTTCAAATCAAACGCCGGATCGGGCGCCTGATTCTCCTGAAAACAGGTGCGCGGCCTGGCCCCCTGGCGGTGCATCGTCCACCGTTCCTCTCGCCGCAGGCTCTTGTGCCGGCGGCCTGCGCCGTCCACCTTCGCTGATTTTGCGCCGCCGGGAAACCCCCTGCGACCGGCGCGGCAAGGTTCGGGGACGCGTTCCGACCCCGGGCAACCCCCGCCCGGCCGCCCTTGCGCGCAGGTCGAACGGGTCGGCAAACCGGTGCGCTGCGCCGCCGGCGCGGCGACCGGAAGCGTCCTCGGGTCCAGTCCAGGACGCCCTCGCGAGCCAGGGCAGGTGCGCTGGGGCGGGCGGTTGGTGCGCGATGGCCGCTGCCTGTCAACCGCCGCCGATCCACGGTTCCCGCCTCAGAGTGCTTCCGGTGCCGACCCGTGTGCAGGGCTCGGCCGTCTTGCCGCCTGCATCCGTCCCGTGCGGCGGGGTAGCCAACTGCTGACGAGATTGTAGTCATTTCTAGGCAAATATGTGCTGTGCTGGGTCTATGAAGCTGTCGGACTGGGCCCGCCGGGAGGGCATCGCCTACGTTACCGCGGGCCGACTTGGAGCGGCAGGTCGCCTGGGTGACGGTGTGGGCGACGGCGGGCG